>JBFEUB010000040.1:0-20169 GCA_041547605.1 Desulfobacteria bacterium | reverse complement strand
ATTGAAAATACGGAATAGGTAAAGCGTTTTCCTGCGGGCTGCGGTGTGTCCTGGTTATGCTGAAAAAAGTTAAGATTCGGATATAGGCAATGATAAGAAAAAGGAATCAACACAAGATTTTCATCAATGCGGTTGATCCAGAAGAATGCCGCATTGCATTGGTGAAGGCAAGCCGTCTGGAAAACTTCGGTATTGAGACCGCTGCTGGCGAAATTACCCGAGGGAACATCTATAAAGGAAGGGTCACACGGGTGGAACCGAGTCTGCAAGCCGCCTTTGTTGATTACGGGGCAGAGAGAAACGGCTTCTTGCAGCAACACGAAATACACAGTGACTACTATGTTGACAAGCCTTCACGTCTCAAGAAAGGTACACCCGGTATTCAGCACCTCATTGGACGCGGCCAGGAACTCCTGGTACAGGTGACAAAGGAGCCCATGATGAACAAGGGTGCCTTGCTTACCACTTACATATCACTTCCCGGTCGCTATGCGGTGTTAATGCCCGGTGGGAAAAGCTCCGGCATTTCTAGGAAGATCGAAAGTGAGGATGAACGGCATCGCCTAAAGGATATCGTCGATTCCCTGAAGATCCCGGAAGGTTTTGGCGTCATTGTTCGCACAGCAGGTGAACAGCAGAATAAGCGTGAGATTTCAAAGGACATCCGCTACCTTCTTCGCCTGTGGAAGAGCATTAAGAAACAGGGCGTGTCCCGCTCCGCGCCCTGCCTTCTTTACAAAGAACGCCATCTGGCCATTCGCGCTATCCGCGACCATTTCACAACAGACGTCTCCGAGATCCTCATAGATGACAAGTACGTGTACCGGGACGTAAAGGATTTCATGCGTATCATATCTCCCAGACATACAAAGATCGTTAAGCTGTACAAAGATCCACAGCCAATCTTCAGCAAGAACCGGATCGAGGAGCAGATTGGGTCCGTTTTTGCCAGTAAGGTCGCCCTGGAATCAGGGGGTTACATCGTGATTAATCCCACAGAGGCCTTGGTGGCTATTGATGTCAATTCTGGTAAGGCAACGCGAAAAGGCTCCATGGAAGAGACTGCGTACACGATTAATATGGAAGCGGCTGCTGAAATTGCGCGCCAGCTGCGCCTGAGAGATCTGGGAGGCCTTGTTGTTATCGACTTTATTGACATGCGAGATCGTAAACACAATCTGGCTTTAGAGAAGGCCATGAAGCGGCATACTAAGATAGACAAAGCGCGGGTTAACATAGGCAGGATCTCGAAGTTCGGCCTCCTGGAACTCGCCCGTCAAAGGATCGCTGCGTCCGTAGAATATGGCAGTTTTATGCCCTGTCCTCGTTGCCAGGGAAGGGGATTGGTGCCATCAGCTGAAAGGCTCGCACTGGAATTTCTGCGAAGGCTTCGCTCCGAAACACTTAAGGAGAACATTTCTCAGGTAAAAGGAATCGTACCCAGCAACGTGGCCAACTACCTGCTAAACAAGAAGCGAAAAGAGATCGTGGATGTGGAGATCAAACGAAATGTGGCTATCAACATTGAAGGAGACCCTCTATTGCAACCCGGTGAAAGCCGCATTATTTGTGAGTGATAAGCACTCGTTCACGGCTCACAGTTCAAGGCGCTGTCAGCTGTCTGCCTATGACTTTCGAATCTGCTTGACCTCTGTCCTGCTTTCCTGTAAAGCCCGCCTTATGGCACTCTGTGGCTTTGCCCAGAGTGTTTTGAATATGGGACCTTCCATTTCGTACTTATCGTACTTATGGAATGGCGATTTGCGCCTAGCATAATGGGTATAGGAAGTTTGGTATGACCTGGGACAAATTCATTAATGTGTTATTAAATATTTTGCACACACAAACCGGGCTTTTTAGTCTTCATTATAAGCTCGTGGTTATGTGGGGGATTGGTCTCTTTTTTATTTATCTTGCTGTGGCAAAAAAATACGAACCCTTGCTCTTGCTGCCGATTGGTTTTGGAATATTTATTGTAAACTTTCCCCTTACCCCCCTCATGGGTTTTGACGCCCATGGCAAACGCGAACTCTTCAATATATTCTATCACTATGGTGTCGAATGGGAGGTCATCCCGTGCCTCATTTTCTTGGGACTTGGGGCCATGACCGATTTTGGACCCCTCATAGCCAATCCCAAGACCCTGGTCATTGGAGCGGGTGCCCAGCTAGGTGTTTTTGTTACATTCATAGGCGTACTCCTATGTGGATTCACCTTAAAGGAAGCTGCCTCGGTTGGCATTATTGGCGGTGCTGATGGACCTACAACGATCTACCTAACTGCAAAGCTAGCGCCCAACCTTCTTGGAGCCAATGCCCTTGCTGCTTACTCTTACATGGCCATGGTCCCACTCATTCAGCCCCCGATCATGAGGCTTCTGACGTCCAAAAGAGAGCGAAAAATCATTATGAAGCAGCTCAGGCCTGTTTCAAAGCTCGAGAAGACATGCTTCCCCCTCATCGTGACAGGGGTCATTGCACTTTTGATCCCTGCAGTTACTCCCTTGATGGGGATGTTCATGCTTGGAAACTTCATGCGCGAGAGTGGCGTTGTAGACAGACTGGCCGGATCGGCACAAGGTTCTCTCATGAATATCGTGACGATATTCCTGGGTATATCCGTGGGCGCCACGATGCAGGCCGATAAATTTCTTACCGCCAAGCCGCTACTTATTTTTACATTTGGCCTGATCGATTTCGCCATTTGTACCATGGGCGGTATCCTCACGGTCAAAATCATGAACCTTTTTCTGAAGGAAAAGATGAATCCCCTCATCGGCTCAGCAGGGGTTTCTGCAGTCCCCATGGCAGCACGCGTTTCACAGGTGGTTGGACAACAGGAGGATCCCAACAATTTTTTACTCATGCACGCTATTGGGCCAAATCTTGCCGGGGTTATCGGCAGTGCGTCAGCAGCGGGGATGTTTATTGCTATGTTCGGTTAAGGGAAGTAAAATGCACCAAGGTTTGAAGTGAGCTAAGGTTTCTAAACTTGTGGTACGTTAGCTCACTTTAGGGACTTTATACTTTAAGTACTAGGCATTTGAACGTCTGAAAGGATATTCCTGAATGGAAACTATTGATTGGGGCTATGCCATTTCCACATTGCTCATACGCTTCGTTGGCATATTCGTGGTACTTGGCATTCTTCAGGTGATCATGCAGATCTCCGGAAGGATTTTTTCCCACCTGGACGCCAAAAAGGATCGTCTAAAACCGGACACTCCGACACCCCCAAAGGCTCTGACGCAGGAAGAGGCTGCTGCTGTGGCTGCCGCTCTTTATCTGAACGAAAGGGCCGAATAGAGACCCGCATTCCAACAGATTTACTAGCTTTTTGATCCCTGCAGTCGCCCTCCCGCTTTGCGTTTGTCACGGCCGATTGCTTCATGTTATTGTTATGGTGGTATGGCTAAAGAGCTAACCCACATCCTGATCGCCCAAGATATAGTCAAGCAAATGAAAGGCTCTGGGCAGCAACTTTTAGCCGAAGTCATTGAGAGGAATCTCTCGGCTTATTATCTGGGTTCAATTATCCCTGATGCCCTTTTTTACGACGTCCCCCCTTTCCGTCTGAATACTCAGAAGTACATGTGGCTTTCTCGAGCCTTTCACACAAAAAAGAAGGACAAGAACGATCAAGAAGCTATGAGCCTGTTCAAGTCTATCGCAGCCAACCCGCGTGTCTGGCGGTTGAAGATGGCGTTTGCTGCGGGGATCATAACCCATACGGTGATCGATCGCATCTTCCACCAACTCATTGAGTATTACACAACCACCTGGGGGGAAAGTGGCATCGCGGCATTGGCAACCCACCGGGAAATAGAAACATTAATCGACATGACTCTCCTCGAAGAATTGGACCTATGTCCTACGCAGGTTCACCTCGAACACCTGATTCATCTTGATGAACGCACCCAAGAAGCCCTGTTTCGCTTTTATGTTGCCCATCTGATTGAAGTCGACAACGCTCGGGAAGCTTATTTGTCAAACGTTCTCAGAAAAGCATACCACCAACAACGCCTCTTCCTTAGAATGTTTTCTACGCGACTCCTGTATCACATCACGAAGTTTACTAACAAGATTGTTTCAGGTCGCTTGTGGGCCTGGCACATCCTCTTTTATCCGGAGGAGGTGAAACCTAAGAATTTTAAAGTGTTAGATAAGATACGGCTGAATTCTTTGAGTGATAATAGTTTCTTTGATCGACAGCTCACAGCCTGCAAGGAGACGGCCTCAAACGAGGCAATCCAGCATATCAACGTTGCCCTGAAAACCTTTTGTCAGGGCAAATGATGTTGACAGTGACCCTTTAATCCTGTAACTACCAGCCGTGTCTTGACGCCTGCACCAAGGAGAGCTAGGCATGACTCAGCAAACTTCACCAAGTGTGAAGTCATCCAATAAGGGTAAATATTTACTGCTGGTCGGTTTTTGTGTTGTCTTCATTGGGGTTGGCCTTTGGTTTTCTTTCAGAAAAGCAGAAGGCCCCAAAACATTACCTGCCCCTGCGTTGACGCCGACCGCAAAAAAGAAGACACCGGCTCTCTCTGAAAAAGTCATAGACTACAATAAGCTTCAAGAGGAGACTGACGAGGCCTTGACAGCCTTGATGGAAGCGCGAAAGGCGCCATACGGTGTTGAAAATAGTATTGACATGATCGTGAGGTCGGATGAATCGATAAAACTCGGAGAAGAGACGCTTCGCATGAAGAAAATACTTGACGAAGTGTGGCTTAGGTCGGCAGAGATTGTGGAAAGCGATCTGGCAGGTGCATCTGAACCCGAGGGCGGGAAGGAGGTATTTGGGATCCACGTGGTGCAATCAGATGAGAACATATGGGATATACACTTCAATCTCTTAAAGGACTATTATGACCACAAGGGGATACAGCTCTCCCCTTTGGCTGATGAGATAGATCGTCAGCGCCATAGCTCTGGCGTGGGGGAAATATTGAAATTTTCAGAAAACTTGGTGCACATCTATAATTTTGGAGAACGCAAACTCGAATCAGATCTGGATCAGATTTATCCCTCGACCAAGATCGTCATCTACAACATGGGTCGTGTATTTGCCCTTCTAGATAGAATTGATTACAAAGATGTTAACCGCATTGAATTTGACGGGGAGACTCTCTGGTTGCCGGCTGTCCAATAGCTGAACCGGGATAATACGCAATGATAAAAAGATATACCCGTGAAGCCATGGGCCGAATATGGTCGGAGGAAAGCAAATTCCAAACATGGCTTACGGTTGAAATCTTGGTCTGCGAAGCATTGGCTAAAATCGGCCAGATTCCCAAGAAGGCAGCACAAGATATCCGTAAAAACGCGCGTTTTTCTGTTGAAAGGATCAATGCCATAGAGGCTGAGACCAAACATGATGTGATTGCCTTCTTAACGAATGTCGAAGAAACAGTTGGCCCGGATGCACGATTCATCCATTTAGGGCTGACGTCATCGGACATCATAGATACTGGTATGGCAGTGAGGCTCAGGGAGGCATCTAAGCTGATTTTAAAAGGATGCGACCGTCTGCTGCGTGTCCTGAAAAAGAAGGCCATGACGCACAAGCACACCGCCATGATAGGCCGCTCCCATGGTATGCATGCCGAGCCCATTACCTTCGGACTGAAGCTGGCTCTGTGGCATGACGAAATGCAACGAAACAGGCGTCGGATGCAGCAGGCTATGGAGACCGTGAGTGTTGGAAAAATCTCGGGAGCCGTTGGTACGTATGCAACAATTTCGCCAAAGGTCGAGGCTTATGTGTGCAGAAAGCTTCGTCTGCAGCCTGCAGCCATTTCTAGCCAAATTGTTCAGAGAGATCGATATGCCGAGTATTTCACCACGTTGGCTATCATGGCCTCCACGATAGAAAAGATGGCAACAGAGGTTCGGCACCTTCAAAGGACAGAGGTTTCAGAGGCGGAGGAGTTCTTTTCAAGAGGGCAAAAAGGATCCTCTGCGATGCCCCACAAGCGCAACCCCATAGGATGTGAGAACCTGTCGGGCCTCGCAAGGCTTGTTCGATCCAATGCGGCCGCTGCCATGAACAACATTGCGCTGTGGCACGAACGAGATATCAGCCATTCTTCTGTGGAAAGGGTCATTGCCCCTGACAGCACTATTCTGGTCGATTACATGCTGGGCCGCATGACAGGGATCATCCGCAAGTTGATCGTCTATCCGAAGCGGATGCAGGAAAACCTGCAACTGAATCAGGGACTCATGTTCTCTCAGCGGGTCCTTCTGGCTTTGACCATGCGGGGTGTGAGCCGGGAGGTAGCATACAAGATGGTTCAGAAACTGGCCATCCAGGCGTGGAAGAGAAAAAAGGACTTCAAGGAACTTGTCCGAAATGATACGGATATTCGAAATTACTTGGAACTAAAAGAGATTGAAACCGTCTTTGACTTGAAGGCGCAGCTAAAACATGTGAATACGATCTTTGACCGTGTGTTCCCGGCTAAAGCTCATAGATAAGAGGGTTGCAAGGAGACGGCAGGCGGGAAGCCTCACAGTGCAGAAAGAACTTAGAATTATGACAGAATTCGTGCATCCTACCGCAATGCACGATACCCAAGAACCACTGATTATGAGTAACGATTCACAAACAGGGTACGCAGGCTTTTTATCTGTTCGAGTCGGGACTTTGATATTTTTTTCCGCTGCATTTTTGCTGTTTACAGGAAACTGCGCGCGGATTAGCCGGTTTGTTGGGTCTGCTGTCCCCTATCACACGGAAAGCTACAAGACGGTGTGTGACGCGTGGAGCCGAGAATCTCGCATACATCGCGGGCTTGAGGTAGAGCTTATTGTGTCGGCGACTTTTAAGTCAAAGGAATTTCGACGGGCTTACGCTGAAGAATATGCAAGGGCATACAAGCTAACACCCGAGAAGAAAAAACAGTTTGTAGATAACCAGCTTGAAGCCACCACACGTGGCCATGAGTTCTTGATGGCAACTTTTGTGCCGGAAGAAAAGTGGGACGACTTTAATCACCCAAACTCGGTGTGGAAGCTTTATCTGGTAAACGACCAGAACAAGCGCGTGGAACCAGTCGAAGTCAGGAGTGTTAGGCGACAAGACGCCGTCACACCCCACTTCTTTCCTTACGTCACGCCATGGAAATCAGTTTACAAGGTAAGGTTTCCCTGCAACATCCCCACAACAGACCAGCCCATTATTGCAGAGAACACAAAAGGAATTAAGTTGGTCATCACCAGTGTGCTCGGCACGGCTGAGTTGACCTGGAAGCTTGAGTAATCGGAATCGTTATTCGGACTTCGAGAATCATTATTCGAGCTCCCGCTGACGATTTTCGATTCACGATTTTCGAATAACCAAACTAAAGGAGGTATTTATCTTGATTGACGTTGCATATGCTTTAGGGACGGGTGGGGGCGCATCCGGGCAAAGTGGTGGATTTGGGGCCTTAGTTCCCCTGATCCTGATGTTTGCCATATTCTACTTCCTTCTGATACGACCCCAGCAGAAAAAACAGAAAGAGCATAGGCAAATGCTCGGCACGCTCAAGAAGGGAGATCGTGTCATCACAAGTGGTGGATTGTACGGACGCATTACGGGCATTACCGACACCATTGTGACGCTTGAAATTTCAGAAAAAGTGCGTGTAAAGGTGGGACGCGCCAATATCGCCGGATTGGTGCAAAGTGAAACTCCCAATATGAAAAGGGGATCATCGTAAGATCTTTGATTTGGAAACGCCTCTCTGTGAGTTATGATCCGGTCCTTGGCCACCTGCCCGGAGGCGGGCTTTAGCTGACTTCTCTTGGGGAATATTGAATTGATGCAATTTAAGTGGAAGCTTTTTCCCATTGTCGCGCTCGTGGTCGTGGCATTGGTGTATGTCGCGCCATCGGTTTATTCCGAACTGCCTGCCTGGTGGACGACTTGGGGCATTCTCCCTACTGAAAAGATTCATTTAGGGCTCGATCTTCAAGGGGGCATGCACCTTGTGCTGGAGGTTGAAACGCAAAAAGCAGTCGAAAACAGGATAGAACGGACCGCCCAAGAGCTACGGGATGCCATGAAAAAGGCCCGCATTCGATATACCGAACTCAACACCGTAAAACAGATTCAAATATCAGTCCGCCTGTTAAACCAGGAAGACTCTGAGGCTTTCGACGAGATGCTTAATAAGGAATTCCCCAGACTGCGACTCGTATCCAAAACCGTGGAAGGTGAGAATTTTGTTATCCGGCTTGACCTCCCCGAACAGGAAGTCAAGTATATAAAGGAAATGGCTTCCAAACAAGCCATGGAAACCATCCGAAACCGTATAGACCAGTTTGGTGTGAGCGAACCCGACATTCGTCGCCAGGGGGAAAATCGCATCCTCGTGCAGCTCCCGGGAATCAGGGATCCTCAAAGGGCCATTAACCTGATTGGACAGACAGCTCTTCTGGAGTTCAAACTAGTCGAGGAGGAGCATGATGTTAAAGACGCATTGAAAGGAAAGATTCCACCGGCCGACGAGATCCTTTATCAAGTCACCGAAGACGAGGTCACAAGGCGTATGACAAAGACCCCCTTCTTGGTCAAAAAACGAACCTATCTCACGGGTGAGTATCTGCCTGATGCCAGGGTTCAAATCGACTCTCAGTTTGGTGAACCTTATGTTTCGTTGAGCTTTGATAAGAAGGGAGCCCGGCTCTTCGAACGAATTACCGAAGCAAACGTAAAAAAACGCCTTGCCATTGTGCTGGACGGCCGGATCTACTCGGCTCCGGTCATCCAAGAGAAAATCAGCGGAGGAGAAGCGCGTATTACGGGCAACTTCACTACGGAAGAGGCCAGAGACTTAGCCATTGTGTTGCGGGCCGGTGCCTTGCCCGCCCCGGTCAAGATACTTGAAGAGCGGACTGTGGGGCCATCCCTTGGCCGGGACTCCATTGAGAAAGGGCTTCTTTCCATGTGGGTCGGTGGCATCTTAGTGGTTCTGTTCATAGCAATCTACTACAAAGGAGCTGGTATCATTGCAAACGCGGCCCTTTGTCTGAATATCATCTTGATTTCAGCTGGCTTGGCCTTCTTTCAGGCCACGCTCACGCTCCCGGGCATAGCCGGTATCATTCTCACCATCGGTATGGCGGTGGATGCCAATGTGATAATCTTTGAACGTATTCGGGAAGAGGTTCGACTGGGCAAGACCCCTAGAGCTTCGGTGGACGGCGGATATTCTAAGGCAACGCTGACGATCCTGGACGCCAATGTGACGACGCTTATTGCTGCCTTGGTTTTGTTTCAGTTTGGAACAGGCCCGGTCAAAGGCTTTGCCGTTACACTCAGTATCGGCATACTCGCAAGCCTCTTCACGGCCATTGTGGTTAGTCGGCTCATTTTTGACTATTTGATTTTTCAGCGGCGCATAAAGAACCTAAGCATCTGAACAGTCATTTGTCACTCGTTTGGAAGAATGGCAAAGGATAACAAGCAATACATTACGTTTAAATGACCAATGGCTAATGACTCATAAGTAACATATGCAACTTATCAAACCTGACATCAACATCGACTTCATAGGAAAGAGAAAAATAGCCTTTGTGGCCTCCATGGCACTGATTGCCGCCACCATTGTCTCACTGATCATCAAAGAGGGCCCCCGATATGGAATTGATTTCGCCGGCGGCACCGTGGTTCAAGTCAAGTTCACAAGAGAAATAGAACCCGGGGCTATAAAGAAGACTTTGCAAGGAATGGATCTGGGTATCACTTCGGTTCAGGGGTTTGGAGAAAAGAAAGAGCATGAGTTCCTGATCAGGGCGGCCGAGTCGACCGAGGGGCTAGAGAGTCTGGCCTCCAAGGTCAAAGAGAGGCTTGAGTCTGCAAATCCGGATAACAAGGTGGAAGTGCGTCGCGTCGAGATGGTGGGCCCCAAGGTAGGAAAAGATCTCCGGGAGAAGGCGCTTTTTGCAATGTTTTCCGCCATCCTCTTTATCGTGGTTTATATCTCGGGCCGTTTTGAGCTTAAGTGGATGCTGAGCATTATTATGGCTTCATGCCTCTTTTTTACCCTCTACACACTGTCTAAATTTGATGTCAGCATCCCGATTCTGATTTTGATCGCAGTGCTTGTCACCCTGATATTGAGCTTCTATCTGAAGCTGAAATTCGCCATGGGAGCCATTGTCGCATTGATACACGATGTCATCATTACCGTGGGAGTGTTCTCTCTGACCAACAAAGAATTTACCCTCCCAATCATTGCAGCCCTTTTGACGATCATAGGCTATTCCCTGAATGACACGATCATTGTTTTTGACCGTATCCGTGAAAACTCCCGTAAATATCACCGACAACCTTATGAATACATCATTAACCGTAGTATCAACGAAACATTGAGCCGCACGCTGCTTACGTCCTTGACCACCCTAATGGTAGTCGCAGCCCTCTTTGTTTTAGGAGGAGGCATTATTCATGATTTTGCCTTTGCCCTGATTATCGGCGTCATTGTGGGCACTTACTCCTCTGTTTATGTAGCAAGCCCTTTTCTGATTGTTTGGCAGGAAACCGTGAGAAAATCGAGCAGTAAAACAAGGAGGAAACATCGGCGCAATAGGTGATTAAAAACGACCCCTGTAACGCAGCAGATGACAAAGGATGTACGAAAACAAAGGAAGAACTTGTGAACTTTTTTTGCCTCGATTTCCTGTGTGTCCCTCACTTCCCTTCCACTGAAAGCCCTTGACAGAGTTATCTGCTTGTTCTTATAGAGGCCATGCTCAGAAATTTACTGGTTACTGGTTTTGCGCAAGGTTGCGCCTGACGGTTTGAAAATATACACTTCCTGTCTGGATAGTGGGCTAAGAATATGTGTCCCATCCGGGCAAGTTTTGAATGCAAACCGGCGTCCAGTATCAAGCATCGAACAACGCGTGACTTGCAACCCCCAGCTCGCGCCGGAGTCTGTGAACGCATGGATTCGTGTATTAATTGGTTGGGCCTAAAGACCGTTCCTGGCGTCGGTAATCGCCTGTTTCTAAACCTTATTCAACACTTCGGAGAGGCCGACGAGGTTTTCTCTGCGTCAAGAGAAGCACTCTTAAAAGTAGAAGGAGTTAATGAACGTCTCGTATCTGCCATTCAAGGCTATAAGATTCCCAAGGAGGTTGAAGAGGATTTATCCGTTTGCCGGAAGAACGGGGTTAGGATCATCACTTTTCCGGATCGCGAGTACCCAGCTCTCCTGCGCCACATACACGATCCGCCTCCTGTTCTTTATGTATACGGCAGGCTTTACCCAGACAGTTTGAACATTGCAATTGTTGGGTCGCGAAACGCAACGCCTTATGGTCGCACTGTAACCGAACACTTGAGTGGGGACCTCGTTCGTCGCGGCTTTGTTGTGGTAAGCGGAATGGCGCGAGGCATTGATTCTGCTGCCCACATCGGTGCGTTGGCTGCTGGGGGGAAAACGGTTGCTGTGCTGGGATGCGGTTTAGGGACCGTCTACCCTGCTGAAAACAAGAGGCTGTTTCATCGAATTGCCGAGAATGGTTCAGTCGTCTCGGAATTCCCCTTTTTGACGGCACCTGAAGCCCACAATTTTCCGGTGCGAAACCGGATCATAAGCGGCATGTCGCTTGGCGCCGTCATTGTCGAAGCAACCAGTCAGAGCGGTAGCCTTATAACAGCGCGTCTCGCAGCCGAACAGGGACGGGAGGTATTTGCCGTCCCTGGTAGCATTACTTCTTTTAAGAGTATGGGCACCCATCGCTTGATCAAACAGGGTGCAAAGCTTGTAGAGCATGCGGTTGATATCGTGGAGGAGCTGAATATGGCCCAGCCCGCACCATTCGCACATGCCAAGGAAGAACTGACAATACGATTGACATCAGAGGAGAAAGAGATCCTGGACGAACTAAGTCCATATCCGGTGCATATAGATAAGTTGGTCCGACAGTTGTCTCTCTCGGCAGCACAGGTTTCAGGGCTTCTATTGCAGCTGGAGTTGAAGGGGCTGGTGACGCAAAGCCCCGGCAAGTTCTTTGCCAGAAGTGAAATGTAAAATGTTTCTCAGGAAGGATATCCCTTGAGCAAATCACTTGTTGTTGTTGAATCCCCCACTAAGATCAGAACCCTAAAGAAATACCTGGGGCCTGAGTTTGATGTGGCCGCTACGGTAGGCCATATTAAGGATCTCCCGGTGAAGAAACTCGGGATTTCTATTGAAGACGGTTTTAAGCCTCAATATACCATGGTCCAGGGTAAAGAAAAAGTCGTTCGTGCCCTGAAAAAGGCGGCCGGCAACTTGAATGATGTCTACTTGGCACCAGACCCTGACCGAGAAGGTGAAGCCATTGCGTGGCATACAGCCGAGATACTGAAGAAAGAGGGGCGCCGGTTTCACCGCGTTCTGTTTCATGAGCTGACGCAAAACGCCATAAGGGCTGCAATGGCGTCCCCTCAACAGCTTGACAAGCCCAAGTTTGAGTCCCAGCAGGCCAGGAGGATGTTAGATCGCCTGGTGGGTTATCTGATTTCGCCGATTCTGTGGCAAAAGGTTCAACGGGGCTTGAGCGCCGGCCGTGTGCAGTCGGTAGCTGTTCGCATGATCTGTGAACGTGAAAAGCAAATTCACGCCTTTCTGCCGGAGGAGTACTGGAGCATCACCGCACAGCTTGAAGGCGAGTCACCCCCGCCTTTCATTGCCAAGCTCGCCAAAAAACATAACAAGAAATTTGGCGTTTCAGACGAAAAAGCAGCCCGGGCCGTCATCAAAGACCTTGAAAAGGCTGACTTCCGGGTAGAAAAGGTTGTCCAGAAGACGCAGAAGAAAAATCCTTTCCCGCCGTTTACGACCAGCAAACTCCAGCAGGAGGCGATTCGCAGGCTGGGGTTTTCTGCTAGGAAGACCATGATCGTCGCCCAGCAACTTTACGAAGGTGTTGACCTCGGCCCTGGAGAGCCAGTAGGTCTAATCACGTACATGCGAACCGACTCAACACGTGTTGCCGAGGAGGCCATGCATGAAGCCAGGCACCTGATCAAGGACGAATTTGGCCCCGAGTACCTGCCGCCCAAGCCCCGTGTTTTTAAGAACAAGAAAAGAGCCCAGGACGCCCATGAGGCCATACGTCCTACGTCGGTGGCTCACAAGCCACAAAATATCGCACGGTTCTTATCCAAGGATCAGTCGGCCCTCTACCAGTTGATCTGGCAGCGTTTTGTGGCCACTCAGATGAAGTCAGCCCTTTTTGACAGGACCTCGGTGACCATCTTGGCTTCACCTTACACGTTTCAGGCCTCGGGTTCATTGATGCGTTTCCCCGGGTTTATGGCGCTTTATACCTTGTCAAATGATAAGGAGAGTCGACCAGAGAACAACGAGACCCTGGCCGAGACCCTGCCGCCTCTGTCAGAAGGGATGCGCTTGAAATGCCATCGACTCGAACCCAAACAACATTTTACTCAGCCGCCCCCGCGGTTTTCAGAAGCTTCACTCGTAAAAGAGCTTGAAGAAAAGGGTATTGGGAGACCAAGCACCTATGCGACGATCCTAACCACCATAAGAGGTAAGGGATACGTGGATCTAGTCAAGAGGCACTTCAAGCCGACCGAGCTGGGCTTTATCGTTAATGATCTCCTGATAGAGAGTTTCCCGGACATCTTAAACGTTGATTTTACCGCACGCATGGAAGATGACTTGGACAGAATCAAGGAGGGCGAAATCGATGCAGTTGCCGTCCTGGAAACCTTTTATGACTCATTTAAAAACGAGTTGGAGCGTGCGGCAAAAGAAATGCACAGCGTCAAGGGCAATGGTCTGGCTGTTGATCTCAACTGCCCGTCATGCGATCAACCCCTCATGATCAAGGTCGGCAAGAGTGGACCATTCCTCGCCTGTTCGGGCTACCCTGCGTGTAACTTTACACGTAATTACACCCGCAATGAAACCGGACAGATCCAGATCGAACAGCCAGCCCCCGACCAGCCTACCGATGAAGTATGCGAAAAATGCTCAAGCCCCATGGTGCAAAAACAGGGCCGGTTTGGCCCGTTCCTTGCCTGCTCGTCCTATCCTGCATGCAAGAACACCCGCTCCGCGAAACAAGAGGGGATCTCCAAAACCGAGTCCACTGGCGTGAAGTGTCTAGAGAAAGGATGCGATGGGGAGCTAGCGGGAAAAAGATCGAAGCGAGGCAGGCTCTTCTATGGTTGCACCCGCTATCCAAAGTGCACCTTTGCTGTTTGGGACAAGCCTGTGCCTCAAGCCTGCCCTGCATGCGGAACGCCTTTTCTTTTGGAGCGTTCGACCAAAAGGGACGGGCCGCATCTGAAGTGTTATAACAATGACTGCACTTATAAACAGCCGCTCCGAAGCAGTCATTCTTAAAAACTCGTGTTTTGTCACACGCGTTCCTTCCAAAAATATGGTTCCGCTATCAAGCCGTTTTCCTTGCTCCGTGACCATTTTCGGGGCGTCAGCTTCGCTCCTCTAACATCGGAAAACCCTCCCGATGAATAGGGATCAAAATGGCCAAACAAGCGAGAAAAGGGGTTTTGAAACCGCTTCTAAGCAAGTTGTTGTCTGACTACCTCGGCAATCTCGTCACAGTATCTTTCCGTCTCCTCATGGGTGGGCCCTTCCACCATCACGCGACACATCGGCTGTGTACCAGAATAGCGGACCAGCACCCTGCCCCCATCTCCTAATATCCTTTCCACATTTTTAACAGCAGCGATGATCTCGGGCACTGCCTCAATAGGCCGTTTATGGCGAACTTCCACATTGATCAGGCTTTGCGGAAAGACCTTCATGAGTTTGGCTAACTCTGAAAGGCGCTTGCCTGTGGTTTTCATAGCATTCATCAGCTTAATAGCTGTTATGACCCCGTCTCCAGCATTGTGGTGATCTAAGAATATCATATGCCCGGAGTCTTCTCCACCGATCCTTGCCCCCCTTGCCAGCATTTCCTGCATGACGTACCGATCACCCACTTGGGTCGTCACAAGCTCAACCCCAAATCGCCTTAGGGCAAGCCCGAGGCCAATATTACTCATTACAGTACTTACAACCAGGTTGTTGGATAGCCGGTCTTCGTCTTTCATGACCCTGGCGCAGACAACCAATATTTGCCCGCCTGTGAGCACTCCACCGGTTTCGTCCACAGCAGTTACGCGGTCCCCGTCGCCATCAAAAGCAAATCCAACATCAGCCTTGGTTTTTACGACTTCCCCAGACAGGCTTTTGGGATGCTCGGATCCGCAGTTCAAATTAATATTCCTACCATTAGGATCGACAAAGAGCGCTTTCACTGTAGCACCCAACTCCTCAAAAACAGCAGGCGCCACCTGATACGTAGCCCCGTTGGAGCAATCCAAGACAATGTTGAGCCCTTCAAAGGCCCTGTCTTTGGACGCCACGTCCTTCAAGAACGTTATATAACGACGCGCGGCATCCGCAACAACACGGGCTCTACCGGGATTTTGAGGTTCGTCAGGCCCAGCAACCGTGTTATTTTCAAAAATCAGCTGTTCAATCTCAAGCTCCTTTTCGTCTGAGAGCTTGAACCCATCTCCATTAAAGACCTTTATTCCGTTGTCTGCAAAGGGGTTGTGTGAAGCTGAAATCACAACTCCGGCATCAAGGCCCATGCTCCTCGTTACATAGGAGACTCCCGGCGTTGGCAAGGGTCCTGCCAAAAGGGCATCACCCCCCGCCGAACAAATGCCAGCAACCAACGCGTGCTCAAGCATGTCGCCCGAGATCCGAGTATCTTTTCCGATGAGAATCCGAGTCGCGTCATGGTCACGTTTGAACCAACGAGTTATTGCCCGCCCAATTCTTAAGGCCATCTCCGAGGTCATTGGGTATGCATTGGCAATGCCTCTGATGCCATCCGTACCAAATAACTTACCCATACGTGGCCCCTACATCCATAAAAGAAGGTATGAGCTCAAGCACTTTCTGGTTGATCGCCTCAACGATGCTCTGGAGCCAAGCGGTTCCCCTGGCAGAGCAGGACGCATCCAACTGCTGGATCACTTCAACATAATCAGAACCTCTTTCTTTAATATGTCTGCCGAGTTCTTCCAAGAAGGGCTCTCGTATAGCAGGGTCCCCCGGGTTATCCTGGTTCACATAGAACATATCTTCGATCTCTTGCCATCGTTCAAAAAACTCTTGTTCTTGTGTCAAGAGGTTTTCGCTTGCTTCATCCTTCATAACCGCCCGGTATTTCTTGGCAGATTCAGGCATCTTCTGAGATAGCGCTTTAAAGCGATCGATTCGCTCTTTGACGGCCATGTTCAACTTCTCTAATAAGCCTTCATACAACATCTGGCTCATCACATCGCCTTTAAAGAACTGAGAGCGGACCTCCACATACCACCGCTTGAGGGCAATGAGATTAGCAATGTAATTCGTGTTGTTGACGACAGGCCTTTTCGCATACCAGTATAGGCCCGGATAATAATTGGGATCCCTCTCAATGGGTCTATCCCCCAGCAGGAGTTTGCCTCCTTCAAGAACATCTTTTCGATATACCACGCCCGCAGCTATGACTGTGCCGTATTCTATCCGTACCGGCCCGACCAAGCCCCCTTGGCCTCCCAAAAAGATCGGGGCCTGGTTCAGCATTACACCTCGCGGCACATCACCTATCAAGGAAGGGGTGGCCTTATCCTGGTTGGGCGTATAATTGAAATGGATGTAAGAGCTACCCACCTCACTGTGATCCTTTCGGCTGGTACCGCCTGCCATCAAGCAGTCACAAAAATTGATGAGGCTCCCCAATGTCACAAAAGGAAACAGAATGGTGTGTTTGAGGCCTACCGTATGGGCGCCGTTGGCTTGTTCTTCGAGGATGGAGCCATCTCGAACATAAGCCCCGGAGCCCATATTCGCCTTTTCAAGAAATGCAGATCCCCGAAAAAAACCGCCATTTAATTTCACATCCGGCCCGATCTGGCAATCTTCGACCGTGACGGGACCCTCATAGCCAAGCTTGACCCCGGGCATGATCAATGTTTTTTCACCAAAGATCCTGCACCCTCCATAGAAAATTACCCCATCACCAGCAATGCGATCCAACCGGACTTCGTCTCCAATTTGCACAGTTTCAGGGTTAGTTATTACCACCCCTTTTTGAAGAAGCTGTTCTATTTTCTTTTCTTGTTGGGAATGCATCCAGGGTTCCCTTCCGCATGATTTCTATGTTCTGCCGAGTCTGGCTGGCCTTGGTATCTGACGATGGAGACAAGTCAGAACGGGAATGGCCGTTGGCAGAACCTTACTATGAAATATCGCCCTGTTGTCAAGGTGTTTTGCTGGTTCGCCTTGACACAGTCCCCTTAGTTCTGTTAGCCCTTGACTTGCTTGGCCCAGCCCGTTTTGCTACCAAGTCTTCTTTAGGGCTTTCATGTTGCACCCTGATGGTGCCCCGGCGTGTCTGCTGAGCGCCCTGTAGCTTGCTGGTCTTTATAGCTTTTCCAGCCGTGAAGTGGCCTGGAGGAAATCATTCTTCGTGAAGAAGTTGGCTATTGCTCGACTTGCTTGCTAACCCCCAGTCTGATAGACTAGAACGGAAAAAGTACGCACTTTCGTAGTTCAAAATATACTGCACGAGGATACAAGGTTTTGGACGAGGCAACAAGTAATCGCCTTTCAAAACTAAGGAGCCGCCTGCAAGAGCAGGCCTTTGATACCTTGCTGGTGTTACAGGGGGAGAACCGTCGGTATTTGAGTGGGTTTACTGGTGAGGACGGTCAGTTTGACGAATCTGCGGGGGCCCTTTTTGTTACGTCAGAGCGGCAGTTGCTTGCCACTGATTCTCGGTATGAAACCCAGGCACGGGTTGAAGCCCCCGATTTCGAGGTCTATCGCTATCATGAGAGTTTGGCTTCATCCTTGCCTGAAATTCTGAGGCTGCTGGGAACCAAGTGCCTCGGTTTTGAAAGTGTGCGCCTATCACACCTGCAATTCCAGAAGTTCCAGGAGCACTTACAGAAAGCAGCTTCAATGGTGTCCCTTGTACCCACGGAGAACCTTACCGAAGAACTCCGCATGATAAAGGAACCTCAAGAAATAGAAGCTATAAAAGACTCGCTCGCCCTATCCGAATCAGTATTTGAAACGGTTGTTAACACCCTGCGTGTTGGAACCACTGAAAAAGAGCTTGCCTGGGCCATAGAAAAGGGCCTGCGAGAGGCAGGTGCAGATTCGGTTTCTTTTCCTCCCATCGTAGCTTCAGGTCCAAACGCCGCCCTTCCGCATGCTGTCCCTACAGATCGACCCGCAGGACAGGGAGAACCCCTCCTGTTTGACTGGGGTGGGCGCCTGAACGGTTACTGTTCGGATATTTCCCGCACGCTGATGCTTGGCTCACCTGACGATACTTTTCGTAATATTTATCAGGTGGTGAAAGATGCGCAGTTTATGGCTATCGAAGCCATGAAGCCCGGGATGAGTACTCAAGCCGTGGACAAAATTGCAAGGGATCACATTGCTGCTAAGGGATTCAAGGAATACTTCGGCCACGCCTTGGGTCATGGCGTGGGATTAGCAACCCATGAAAAGCCTCGCTTGAGTCCACTACGGCCGATGACTCTGGAAGCAGGAATGGTCACCACGGTTGAACCCGGCATCTACATACCCGGATGGGGGGGTGTTCGGCTGGAGAATATGGTCATTGTGGTGGAAGATGGGGCGATGGTTTTAAACAGGCATCCCCTTTAAGATACGGAAAGTGCATCTTCAAGGAGTGAACCCTCCCTGGCCTGAGGGACGGACATTCTGCCATACGGTATTACTTCGTGCGCCGGGAGCGAGCCGGTCACGGCATCGTTAGTCTTTGTATTGATCGAGGCCCGACAAGATGAATTCCCTAGATCATCTGGCAGACCAGTTCATCAATTACCTGGTTGTGGAAAAGGGGCTTTCTGAAAACACCGTTGCTGCTTATAGTAGGGATCTCACCTTGTATCTTGAATTCGTGCAGTCAAGCGGTATTTCCGATATTGCACGTGCTGATACGACCCTCGTTCTGAAACACCTCATCGCGTTGAGGAACGCAGGCCTCGGGCCCAGGAGCAGGGCAAGGCACCTGGTGACTTTAAGAGGATTCTATCGATTCTTGGTCCAGCAGAAGATACTGGACGCCAATCCAGCCCAGATCGTAGACTTACCAAAGGCGGGCCTCAAACTCCCCGATGTTCTGAAAGTAGATGAGGTATTGCAGCTTCTCGAGACACCTAATCCTTCGAAACCACTGGGCTCCAGGGATGCAGCCATGCTGGAACTGCTGTATGCAGCGGGGCTCAGAGTTTCAGAACTCATTAAAGTGGGAGTGGCAGATATCAACCTTGAGGCCGGTTTTGTCAGGGTTCTCGGCAAAGGCTCCAAAGAGCGGGTTGTACCCATCGGGCTGGTGGCCAAAAAAAAGATCGACGCCTACTTTACGTCTGGGCGGCCGGCATTATTAAAAGGCCGCCCAAGCCCGTTCCTTTTTGTGACGCGCCTGGCAAGGCCCATGACACGACAAGGATTCTGGAAGCTTTTGAGACAATATGCGTTGAAAGCCGCTGTTTCCCATAAGATCACCCCTCACACCCTTAGACATTCCTTTGCTACTCACCTGTTGGAGCGCGGAGCAGATCTGCGATCGGTCCAGGTGATGTTGGGACATGTAGATATCAGTACGACACAAATCTATACCCACGTTGCTCAGGAGAGATTAAAGGCGGTTCATACCCAGTTTCATCCCAGGGGCTAATACTTGCTTTACCCACGCTACTCATGCATGGCCCCCTCATTGTCAAGCGTGTACGTCTTATCACCCGCAGGGTGATAAGTCACAATTGACAACGTTTCTTTGGTACCGCTGGCAATTACACTCACATCAGTGGTTTGTCTGAACCCGTAAACATTCAATATTGCTACCGAGGAAATCGACCCGTCAGGATAGTCATTGAAATAGCCTTGGGCTACAGTGTATGCATTCTTAGCATCAGCCTCAGCCGGAACATTGCGAGTCCCTCTCATATACCACAAGTAGTTTGGTATGGCAATGGTTGCCAAGAGGCCTATGACGGCAAAAACTGTCATGAGTTCAACGACAGTAAATCCCTTTACATTTTTCTTTCTCAGCATTCGGGGCATTTATCTTCCTCATACGCAAATAATGAGAGCCCATGGTAGCT
>JBFEUB010000039.1:0-20421 GCA_041547605.1 Desulfobacteria bacterium | reverse complement strand
TGGTGAAGTCAATATCTTGTGCCGTGATTTGAGTAAAAAAATAGCTTGTTTAACGCATCTTTTGATCATTTGACTGTTGGCGTGCTTTGAAGGTCGGTCTCCCGACAGATGGGCTCACGGCAGGGTTACGCAGGTGACGTTCCCTCTGACTTTTCCTGTAACGAGGGCACACGGGATCTCAGAGATCTGAACTGCAATGGATGCGAGTGGGGCATCAATAGGCGAGCAGATCTTCATGAACGCCTCAACCCGTCCATGACCTGGAATGCGGGTAAAGTGCCTGGGCCAGGACATCCTGCGGTTGCAATTGCCCACGGGGCTATGGTGCTCTTAGCGCGACCGGTGATAATGGAGGGGTTTTGGCAGACCATTCTGTGGAATGGTCTGGTTCAGGCGGTAACGGGATTTTAGGGAATAATTGAAAGGAAGCCCGTATCGGAGGTCTTTGCCATAAAACAGGTTCCAATGGGTGTTTAACTGAAGCATAGGCCAGGCAATCCGGTTTCCTTCCAAAACATGAACAAACGCGCCACCCGCATCGCTTAGACGTGAAAACAAGGAGTGCTCATCCAGTCCCAGCCTCTTTGCGATCTCCACGCTGTCACCGCCTGAAGTGATGGTATACGAACCGTTTTGTTTGGCTTTCATGATTGCTTCCAATATGGTGCGTTCCGGCCACTCAAATCCCGGCTCTTCAGCCTTTCCCACAGGCCCCTTTTTATAGATGGTCTTGGCCTTCAAAATTCGGGACACAAACTTTTTCGTCGTCTTTTCCCCAATGCTCCAGAGATTGAATTGATCCTTCTCGGGATGGTTATGGATTTCTTCGGGGGTCATATTCAGGAGAGCTGCGTTATACTGGACCAGAAAATCGACCGGGGCAATGAGTTTCTTCCGGCCCGAGGGACGACGGTAAAGGTCTCGAAGAACCTTATCCAGGCCCCTGGTGACATTTTTTTCCAAAAAAAGTTCCGTGGCGTAGCCGAAATTGTACGGTTCACCCGAGCTTGTTCCCTTGGTAAGGAGGGCTACAATTCCTGGGAGACCCGCCAATAGAACGCACGGCACCTTTTCGGAGAGTACGGAGTTTTTGATCAGGCCGACATAGTCACCCACTTTGACACCGCCAAAGACCGGGACGAAGGGATATTCTATGATGTGGATCACCTGTTTGTTTTCCGTCATTTCGATTTCAGTCTGTCTCCCTACGAGGTTAAGAACATTGGTAAAACCTATCATAGAGGCATGCTTGCGGTGGGAGGTATTAAAGGCATCGTTTACATAAAAATCGACCATGGGTTCTATGATGGAGACATAACGGGAACCAGCATTGACTTCATGCGGCCTGAGTCCGGCTTTGCCCCGTATGAAGACTTCGTCCACCAGAAAGCGAATATTGTTGAGGATCAAGATCTCCCCGTCCTTCAACATGTGAATCTTTCTCGTGATGACGTTTTCTTCCGTTAAGTTACCCAGAAATTTGACCGTCTTTTTGGGCTGTCTCGGACGGTTTATGAACCTTCTGATAATCCTGGCATGCTGATCTAGTCCTATAAAGGCACGCTTGCCAGCACGTCCCTGGTGTCCAATTACTACAACCCTGGCGCCGTATCCAGAGAGCTCCTCTATGGTGGGGATTGCGAGTCGAATTCTTTCAGTCCCGGTGATCCGACCATTGTCGTCCACTGGGGCATCAATCCCGGCACGTACAAGCACCGTCTTGCCACCAAAGACCTTGATACCATAGTGCTGCCTGTATTTTTTCTTATATGCGTCGGCCGTAACCTTTCTCAGGGCCTCTCCGGACGGGTAGGCATTCCATATGTAACGGTAAATTACATCGTCAATGGTCAGAAAATTAAGGTAGGCGTTAACATTGTCGGATGGTGGGAATCTCTTATTTGATTTCAGATCTCTGTCCGGGTTTTTATAATATCTAATGACATCCTCGATGGCCATGGAAGCCCTCCTTTCGCTTATAGGTCCTATTAGTATAACGGCGTTATAAAATCAACCTTTAAGGGGGCGGGCTCTGCAGCCTTTGCAAGTATGTATTTCCATGTTATAGGGAACTTATGGAATTTGGGAGAAAAAGGCTTTTCGATGTGCTCGGGTTCGGGGTCATAGTGATTTGGCTTGTCATGATGGGGGTGTTAGTCAAAGATACTTATTTTAAGTCGCCACCCGTGACCCTTTCAACATATCAGGGCAGTTCTTCCGTTGAGGAGAGCGAGACATGGATGGCCATCTATCATGGTGACGACAAGGTTGGATTTGCCCATTCCCGCATTGTAAACGAGTCGGAGGGTTATATCGTTTTTGAAAGCGCGGTGATGAATCTGCGTGCAATCGGAGCTGTCCACAGGATCTCTACGGACATCATTGGACACTTAAACCAGGATGCATCCTTGCGGTCCTTTGTTTTTATATTGGATTCGGGCATGATCCGGTTTGAGGCCCGGGGCAAGGTTGAGGGCCAATACCTGGTTTTGAATACTGGGTTTGGTGGTGAGATGAGAGAATCAAAGATTGTGCTACAGGAGAAGCCTGTCTTGTCGATCGGTTTGTGGCCCCATCTTGTGAAAAGTGGACTTAGTGTGGGCGACTACTATCAACGCAGCCTATTTGATCCAACCATCATGGCCCAGAAGCCGGTGGAGGTCCGAGTCGTAGGCCAGGAGGCGATAGTTTTGGACGGCAGAAAGTGGGAAGCTTACAAGGTTAAGACCACCTTTGCAGGTCTTGATGTCATTTCCTGGGTTGGGCCGAACGGGGAGCGGCTCAAGGAAGAAGGTCTCATGGGATTTCGGATGGTTAGGGCTACGGAGGATGAAGCCCGAATGGGGATCGGGTCTGATCCGGAGCTCGACATAGCGGAAGCGGTTTCGATTCCGTCTAATATGGTGTTGGCAGAACCGAGAAATTTGGTTTACTTGAGGGTTCGGTTGGATGGCATTGATCCGGGAGGACTTGACCTGGATTCAGGACGTCAGCGCCTTAAGGGCTCTATATTGGAAGTTGCTCTGGAGTCAAAGGAAGCCAGGTACACGGATAAAACGGTTCAACTGGAGCCCTATCTCAAAGCGAGCCTACTTATTCAGAGTGACCACCCAACTATCAAGACTCTGGCTGACAGCATCGTGGGCGAACTGAACCAAGAAAAGGCCAAGGCTCAGGGAATACTGAACTGGGTTTACAGCTCACTCGACAAGCGGGCCACCGTTTCAGTTCCCAACGCCATAGACACTCTTCAAGCCAAAGCCGGAGACTGCAACGAGCATGCAGTGCTCTTTGCTGCACTTGCCAGAGCCACGGCGATTCCTGCAAAAGTGAGTGTCGGCCTGGTTTACGCGCGTGGTCGGTTCTACTATCACGCCTGGAATGAAGTCTTTCTGGGAGAATGGATTACTGCGGATGCCTTGATGGGACAAATGCCAGCCGATGTCACCCACATTAAATTCGTTGAAGGGGATCTGGACCGTCAGGCTGAGATGGTACGGGTCATCGGGCAAGTTAAGCTCACGGTTCTTGAGGCGCGATAGTTTTCAATCCCTTGGTGCACAGCGCAAGGCGCCCGGCATGCGGTATTCTTGGCTTTTGCACTCTGCCACTCGAATAACGAAATGATTCGTTTAATACACCTGACAAAGCGCTTTGGCAGGCTCACGGCCGTCAACGATGTAACACTGGAGATTCCAGCTGGACAAATCTTTGGCTTCTTGGGGCCGAACGGGGCTGGAAAGACCACAACGATTAAGATGATAGCCGGTATCCTGCAACCCACAGAAGGGACCATCATCATTGATGGCAAGAATCTGGCTGAAGATCCAGTCGGGGCCAAACAGGTGACGGGTTTTATCCCGGACCGCGGCTTCCTTTATGAGAAGCTCACCGGGGTTGAGTGTCTGCAGTTTTTGGCGTCTCTCTACGGCATGGAGCGCGGCCACATGGAAGAAAGAATAAGAGAACTCGTGGCCCTATTTGAGATGGAAGAGTGGGCTGGGAATTTGATTGAAAGTTATTCCCATGGCATGAGGCAACGGCTGGTCATGTCTGCGGCTCTTATACATGAACCGAAAGTCATTGTGGTTGACGAACCCATGGTAGGATTGGATCCGAAGGGTGCAAGGCTGGTGAAACATATCTTTAGGTCCCTTGCAAGCAAGGGTGTAAGCGTTTTCATGTCCACCCACACCCTTGCCATTGCCGAGGAGATGTGTGATCGAATTGGGATCATACATGAAGGTTGTCTGATCGCCGTTGGAAGTGCACTCGAGCTCCGACAGAAAGCGGGTGCTGAGGAGCATAACCTTGAGGCCGTGTTCCTAAAACTGACCGAGGATCCTCGGGGTGCCGAAACGGGCGTGCGGGCCGGGTAGGCGATGTGCCATGCAGGTTGTGCGGGGATAGGGGAGGGTGGGGGTGGTTTGCGAAGGTCTGGCTAAGAGGTTGAGGTTATGACCTGTTCGAGGCTTTTGTTTGAATGAAGCCGGTTTTCCTTTTCCAGGGAGATACGGACACCGTCCAGGATGCCATTTATAAAGGCACCAGAGTCCTCGGTGCCGAACCTCTTTCCAATATCTATGGCCTCATTAATGGAAACCTTTGGTGGAATGTCATGGCAATAAAGCAGCTCGTAAACAGCGATTCTCAGGACGTTGCGATCGACCCGGGACATGCGGCTGAGCTTCCAGTTTTCTGAAAAACGCTCAATCAAAGTGTCTATCTCTTGTTGAGATGCTTTTACGCCCTCTACCAGTCGAAGGAAAAAGGGTTTTACATTTTTGGACACTCTGAAATGTTTACAAAACAAGTCAATAGCTTCTGTTGAGCAATCCGGGTTCATTTCGATTTGGAAAAGAGCCTGCATGGCAAGCTCTCTTGAGCGCCGACGATTTCCCATTTTCCGCTGTGTACCGTCTGAGGGTTTTTCTGCTCGCCCGTTCAGATAAGGGGCATTGAGTATCCCAATACCTCACATTTCACGCTGTACCCAACAGGGCTTGTCTTATACCCTAAGCCTTCTCAACAGACTCCACCAGATTGGCCATTTCCATAGCGGCTTCGGCTGCAGCCCAACCCTTATTGCCAGCCTTTGTACCAGCTCTTTCTATAGCCTGCTCTAAAGTGTCCGTTGTGACAACACCGAAGATAACCGGCACGCCTGATTCGAGCCCAACCATAGCAATACCTTTGGAGACCTCAGAGCTGACATATTCAAAGTGGGGTGTAGAACCGCGGATTACAGCTCCCAGACAGATGACGGCATCATATTTGTCTTTTTCGACCATCTTCTTTGCCATAAGGGGAATTTCGAACGAGCCGGGCACCTTCACGATGTCGATGTCCTCATCACGCGCCCCGTGGCGATCGAGGGCGTCCAGAGCACCGGCTAGAAGTCTGTCGCTAACAAAGTCATTGAAGCGGCTTACGACCAAAGCGAACCTTTTCCCATCAGCAGATATCTTTCCTTCATAAGTTGGCATGGCGGCGCCTCCTTAGCGTTTGGCGTTGAGCTTGAGCAGATGTCCCATTTTCAGTTTCTTGCAGCTAAGATATCCTTCGTTATATTCATTGGGTGTCATTTCAATAGGTACCTGTTCGACCATGCTCAGCCCATATCCCTCAAGCCCCACGATCTTTTTGGGATTGTTGGTCATAAGGCGCATCTTGCGCACACCCAGGTGCACCAGTATCTGAGCGCCAATGCCATAGTTCCTCAAATCGGGTTGGAACCCGAGAATCTCATTTGCCTCCACCGTATCATGCCCCTGATCCTGCAGTTCATAGGCTTTCATCTTGTTGAGAAGACCGATACCCCTGCCTTCCTGTCGAATATAAAGCAGAATTCCCGCGCCCTCTTGCTCGATCATCTTCAGGGCAGCATGAAGTTGTTCTCCGCAGTCGCAACGCATGGACCCGAAGACGTCCCCGGTGAGACATTCCGAATGCACGCGAACCAGGACCGGCTTATGAGAATTGATTTCCCCCCTGACAAGGGCAATATGCAGCAAGTCGTCTACATCATTTTCGTACACAATGGTCTTGAACTCACCTGCTACCTCCGTTGGAAGGACTGTGGTGGCGACGGGATGGACAAAACACTCGGTTCGGAGTCGATATTCAATCAGGTCCGCTATCGTGCAGATTCCGATCCCGTGCTCTGCGGAGAACTTTTCCAGATCAGGCATCCTGGCCATGGTGCCGTCTTCCTTCATGACTTCACAGATTACTCCTGCCGGCTTCAGACCGGCAAGCCGGGCCAGGTCGACCGACCCTTCCGTCTGTCCGGACCGCACGATGACGCCCCCCTTTCGTGCCCGAATCGGAAACACGTGGCCGGGGCGAACCAAGTCAGACGGCTTGGCGTCATCAGCGACCGCGGTTTGAATCGTTGTGGCCCTGTCTGCAGCAGAGATGCCGGTAGTGACCCCATGTCGAGCCTCTATCGACACAGTAAAAGCGGTCTGGAAGCGCGACGTATTGTTTTCCGCCATGGGAGGCAAGTTGAGGGCTTTTACTTTATCCGGAGTCAAAGAGAGACAGATCAGCCCCCTGCCGTGCTTAGCCATGAAATTGATTACCTCTGGTGTTACCTTTTCGGCAGCCAGGGTGAGGTCCCCTTCGTTTTCCCGATCCTCGTCATCAACAAGGATCACCAATTTGCCATGTCTGATTTCTTCAATACCTTCTTCTATGGTTATGCGTGGCATACAAGTCTCCTGTGTCTGGTTTTATAGTGAAGACATTACATAAATCCTGTTTTTGTGAGAAGGTTTTCGTCAACAGACGAACCCACGTCCTTGGCCCGTGTCTCTATTTCAGAAAACGGCCGGGTAAAGCGCTCTACATATTTTCCTATCATATCGGTTTCAATATTTACTGGGTCTCCTACTTTCTTGAAGCCCATTGTGGTTATCTTGGCTGTGTGAGGAATGATACTCACTTCGAAAGAGATCCTGTTGCAGGTGTTCACTGTAAGGCTAATGCCGTCAACGGCAATGGACCCTTTTAGAACGATATAGCGGGAAAGGGCTTCGGGTACCCCGAAGGTAAAGAGTATGGCATTGGCCGCGGGCCGTTTGGCGTTCACGACACCAACGCCGTCAACATGTCCGCTTACCAGGTGTCCCCCCAGACGATCGCCGAAACGCAATGCCTGTTCAAGGTTGACCCTGTCCCCCACCTTTGCCGGGCCCAGTGTTGTCTTTGAGAGCGTCTCAGGGGCTACGTCAACCCCAAGGATATTGTTCTGAAAATCGACGATGGTCAGACAAGTCCCGCTCACGGCAATACTATCACCCATCCTGACTTGCTCCATGGGAAAATCTGGCTGAATACCCATCCGCATCCCGCCTGCCATGCGGGTGAGAGATTTAACCGTTCCAAGGCCTTCTATAATGCCGGTAAACACGGCGAGTTATCCCTCCAAATATGAAGTAAAAGTGCCGTTAGCCAAAAACACAATGCAAGATAATGAAATCATCAGGCCTGGTCAGAACCCGTGGCTTTTTTCAGGTATCCTTCTATCATCACGTCTTCACCAAACCGATGAACGGATATGTCCGTAACCTGAATGCTTTCTTCCATAAGATTTACGCCCATGCCTCCACACACTGGAATGCCGCCACCGCAAATCTTGGGGGCATAAAACATGTAAACCTTGTCCACAATACCCGCCCTCAAGGCCGAAGCGTTAACGCGGCTGCCTCCTTCGATCAACAGACTGGTAACTCCCATCTCACCCAACTTAGCCATCAGCGCTGTGAGGTCGATTCCCACCTGAGTGTCCTTCAGGGAAAGAAAACGCACCCCGACCCTTTTCAGCGACTTCCTCTTTTCGGGTGGCGCTTTTCTGCCCATCACAATTAAAGTATCAGAATCTGATGTAAGATGCAATAGCTGCGCGTCAAGGGGAATCGATAGATGGCTGTCAAGCACGATGCGCAGGGGATCCGATCCCTTACGAGTCTCAAGGCGGGTTGTAAGCTGGGGATTGTCCTGCAGCACGGTCCCTATGCCGACCATGACCGCATCAACGGTATGACGTAGTTCGTGGACGAATTGTCTTGAAAGGGGATTGGTGATCCACTTGGAATCCCCCGTACGGGTTGCAATGCAGCCGTCCAACGTAGCTGCAGATTTTAGGATGACGTACGGTAGTGATGTGGTGACATATTTAATAAAAATTTCATTGAGACGGCGACACGCATCTTCACACACCCCAACCGACACATTCAGGCCATGACGCTTTAGAAAATCCAGCCCCCCACCCCTGACCCTTGGATTGGGATCCTTCATTCCCGCTATGACCCTTTTGATTCCCCTTTTCAAGATTGCTTGCGTGCAGGGCGGCGTGCGGCCCGTGTGGTTGCATGGCTCTAAAGTTACATAGAGCGCAGCTCCCCTGGCTTTCTCCCCGGCGTCATCAAGGGCGAGGATCTCGGCATGGGGCTTCCCGGCGGCTTGATGGAAAGCTTTTCCCACAACCTCGTCGCCCTTAACAATGACTGCACCCACCATAGGGTTAGGGGACGTCCAACCACGACCCTGTTCAGCCAACTCAAGGGCCATTCTCATGTAGGTTTCGTCCACGATTATCAAAGACCTTGAACGGTTGCCTTTTACTTGTCTACGGGCAATTCCGTTCTTTTCTTGGGAGCATCAAGCAGATCTTTCAGTTCGGACATAAAGTCGTTGATGTCTTTGAACTCTCGGTACACTGAAGCAAACCGGACATAGGCGACATCGTCTAACTCATGGAGTTTCGTCATGACGCGACTGCCTACTTCAGCGGCAGGAATCTCCTTTTCTCCCATCTCCTGGAGTTCCCGCTCGAGTTCATCCACAAACGCTTCGAGCGTGTTTATGCTGATGTTTCGCTTTTCACAGGCCTTCTGCATTCCTACAAGGACTTTAGTCCGATCAAAGGTCTCGCGCCTCCCATCCTTCTTGATCAGAACGAGCGGCAACTCCTCAACCCGTTCATAGGTGGTGAAACGGTGCTTGCAGGCTATGCATTCACGGCGACGCCTGACGGCGTTACCCTCTTTAGTCATCCTTGAATCGATTACCTTGTTTTCTAGCTCACGGCAATATGGGCATTTCATATGCTTGGCCTCCTGGTGTTCGTCATCGAGGAGCGGTTAGTCGTTGTCGGATAGTCGTCATCTTGGCCGGACACCTCATCAAGTAAACAACGTCAGGCACCCGATTTACGATTTTCGATTCACGATTCTTTCGCTCACCCCTCATCGATCTGCACGAGTTTTACCCCTGCAGCGCTCAGCATTTCCTCTGTCATATGGTCTGCATAACCCTCCTGATATATGATGTCACGGATACCTGCATTGATAAGCATTTTGGAACATATGGAACAAGGGAGGTTGGTGCAATAGAGCGTGGCCCCTTTAATGGAAACTCCGTGGTATGCAGCTTGAATGATGACATTTTGTTCGGCATGAAGTCCCCGACACAGTTCATGTCGCTCACCCGATGGCACCTCCAGCTCCTCACGTAGGCATCCGATATCGAGGCAATGAGCCAACCCCACAGGGGCCCCGTTATACCCGGTTGCAAGAATGCGCTTGTCTCTTACGGTAATAGCTCCAACCCGACGGCGGCGGCACGTAGAGCGCTTTGCCACCAGCAGGGCAATATCCATAAAATACTCTTTCCAAGAAGGACGGCTCATACGAAGGACTCATACTTCATCACACATAATGAGAACATCTCAAACAATTGACTTATCTGTCCCCGCGCATTCAACAGGAATCTATGTTGCTTGAACCCCAATCCCTTGGCCTTTTTAAATCGCTCCAATTCGTTTCTTGCGATCTCGATCTTCAGCTGAACCCCAACCTGTTACTCAGTGTCTATCTTTTCAAGACGACGTTGGTGGCGTCCCCCTTCAAAAGGGGTATCGAGCCACGTATCGACTAACTGCAAAGCCAGCGTGTCTCCGATCAGTCGCCCGCCCATGGCCAATATATTGGAGTCATTGTGGCGCCTGCTCATGATGGCTGAAAAAAGATCGTTAGCCAAGGCAGCGCGCACACCGCGAAAGCGATTGGCAACCATCGACATGCCAAGCCCAGTGCCGCAGATCAGGATCCCGCGATCAAAAGAAGCATCTGAGACTTTGCTGGCCACCTTTTTCCCAAAGTCTGTGTAATCCACAGATTCTTCACTCTGCGTCCCGACGTCTTCGACCTCAACGCCCCGCTGCCGAAGATGGGCAATCACCTTCTCCTTCATTTGATAACCTGCATGATCAGACCCGATAATAAGCTTCATCTTCGAACGACCTTCATCATTCTATAGTTGGATAAAGATGGTCTATTCCGAAACCCATTTTTAGAGAATCTCTGCCACAGGCAATTCATGGATTGGTGCGTTCAGGAAGCCGTTTGATCCTCCCAAAACGAACACGCCTGCTGCCCTTGTTAAACATGTGTTTTTATATAATTGATGGCATCTTGAACCGTTTGAAGTTTTTCGGCCTGTTCATCAGAGATCTCCATGTCAAATGCCTCTTCCATGGCCATGATGAGTTCAACGAGATCGAGTGAGTCGGCACCGAGGTCATCCACAAAAGATGCCTCCATTATTACCTCATCCGGTTCGACGCTCAGCTTTTCAACAATGATGTTTTTTACCTTCTCTTCAACGGACACGTCCTATCACCTCCTTCATTTTAAAGTCTGTGATGATTTTTCGGCAAAAATGGTTGTCTAAGCTTCATCCCGCAACGGTGAAGCTTGTGGACAACGGCATAAACCCCAGGGCGAAAGCGAAAGACGCACGGTCCCGGCATCAAAGTCTGGAGCGAGTCGTAATCCATAATCCGCGTCCCCTAAGCCTTAAGCCTTCGTGCTACATTTTTCACTACATATACATGCCTCCATTCACATGGATAACCTGACCCGTAATATAAGAAGCCTTTTCTGACGCAAGGAAAGCGACCACCTCTGCCACGTCTTGTGGTTGGCCCATTCGTCCCAAGGGAACTTGGGCCAGCATGGCCTCCTTGACTTTTTCGGCAAGGTCTGCTGTCATAGACGTATCGATAAATCCGGGCGCCACAGCATTAACCGTAATGCCTCTTGGCGCCAATTCCCTTGCTGCTGTCTTTGTCAAGCCAATCATGCCAGCCTTGGATGCAACATAGTTGGCCTGTCCGGCGTTTCCCATAACGCCGACCACAGACGCTATATTGATGATCCGTCCGAACCGCTGCTTCATCATGGTCTTGGCCACAGCCTGTATGCAACAAAAAGTTCCTTTCAGATTGATGCCCAGGACGCGATCCCAATCCTCTTCCTTCATGCGCACCAAAAGCCCGTCTCTGGCAATGCCCGCATTATTTACCAGCACATCCACACGGCCGCATTCCTTCACGATTTGGCTGAAGAACTCTTGCACCTCTTGCCGCGAGGCAATATTGACAAGGGCTCCCCGGACTGTTCCCCCGGCATCCTCAACAAGCCGCGTGGTCTCTTCAGCATCTGTGCTATTCTTGGTGGAGTAATTGAAACAGATCGTCGTATTAGCATCAGCCATGTGCATTGCGATGGCACGGCCAATACCTCTGGAACCTCCAGTCACTACCACCACACGCTCGGCGTCGTTAGTCATTATGTGTCTCCCCTGTCTGCTGCCATGTAGCCTGGAGCTTGCTTTCCCGAGATGAAGTTTTCAGGTTCTTGCGATTGGTATGCATGCGTTGCTGATAGGGCAGCTACATTTCTTCGGTTTCGATGACGGGACGCCCCTTGTAGTAGCCGCAGTTTGGGCAGACGTGATGCGGCAACTTGGGCTCATTACACTGGGGGCAAGTCGTCAGATTCACAAGTGTTGCCTTCTGATGAGTTCGGCGCTTTCTGCCCCTGGATTTGGAAACCTTGCGCTTGGGTAATGCCATGGATAATCTCCTTATTCCTTACGACGCATCGCCTTGGTGCGCTGCACAGGCGAGCGCATCAAAAAATGATCAAGTTTCTTGAAATGAGAGATTCTCTGGAACTCGCTGCAGAGAATCTGAATTGACTACAAATTGTCATGAAAAATCAAACACATGGAGCAAAATGTCGTTGCTAACTTATTAGTATTTCAAGTTTTTTTGTCACGTTGCTTTAAAAAAATAAAAAATGAGGTACCTACTATAGACAAAAAAACCGTTTTGTCAAGCCCTTTAAGCCGCCCCTTTTTACGTACTGCCCATACTGAGGCCAATTCTGGCCTGCAGACGGTTAGCCGACGCGCTATGCATGGTCAGGTCCACAGGTTGTCCGAATGATCCGTTTGTGTTATGTTCCTGTATCAACGCAGGCTGCAACGCATACTATGCTGGGGAAACCCAATAAATCGCCGATCAAAAATCGTATAATGAATTTGGAATCACGAGCAATGGAGGTGTGACATGTCTCGCATACCCGCTGTGGCCAACATGTTCTATCCTGGTGAAAAGGAGCGGCTGAAGGACCAACTGCACGCATTTGTCCGACCGGCGGCGGAGCCAAAAAAGGTGATGGCTGCCATTTCGCCACATGCAGGTTATATGTACTCCGGTGGCGTGGCAGGTGCGGTTTTTTCTCAAATCAGCATTCCGGACGCGGTGGTGATCCTGGGGCCCAACCATAGGGGAATAGGGGCAAGGGTTGCTCTGACTGCCTTTGGGATATGGGACATGCCGCTGGGGTCTGTTCGAATCAACGAAGCACTGGCGAAATCTATTCAGCAAGTTTCGACCTCTGTTGTCAGGATAGAAGACGATCCCGGGGCGCACACCATGGAGCATTCCATCGAAGTTCAGGTTCCATTTCTTCAATTCTTACGGCCTGAAGTAAGCATTGTGCCGATCGGGCTGTCCCACTTAACTTACGATGCATGTCAAGAGATTGGTCAGGCCTTGGTACAAGGTATTCAGGATTATGGCAAAGAAGTTCTTCTGGTGGCCAGCACGGACATGACCCATTACGAGCCTCAGGAGACAGCAAAGGCTAAAGATAAGTTGGCGATTGACCGTATCCTTGCTTTGGACCCACAGGGGCTTTATGAGACTGTATCCGAGCATGGGATATCGATGTGCGGGGTCATTCCTACGACCATCGTGCTTGAGGCATGCAAGCTCTTGGGCGCAGACACAGCCGACCTGGTTCAGTATGCTACATCAGGCGATGTGACGGGTGATTATTCCCAGGTTGTTGGATATGCAGGCTTCATTGTCTATTAGCGAGACAGGGTGATTCGGCAACACAGAGGGGGCTCTCGCCCGGTCTTCCGATCGATTGGGATCACGCGAGTCCACAAAGATCACCGAGATAACCTTCGGTCCGATTTTTTGAGCGGAAAAAATCCGAACCAATGCACGGTCCCTACCGGCGCATGTATACCCAGACAAAGACGCCTGCGTCAGTCCCGCTATGCGGGATTTAAGCTAAATAGCCCGTTCAGTATTTCAGTTTGAGCGGCTCGCTCCCCAGGCATGCAGCACAGCCGAAGGGGGGCCGCGGGTAGGCTTCAGAAGCTCTGAGGCTCTGTGGGCTCTGTGAGAGACGAGTAAAGGCAGGGATTTAAAAACTAAAGGACTCCATATCATGGAAGAGGTTCGAACCCGGTTTCCCCCGAGCCCCAGTGGATACCTGCATATCGGGGGTGCCCGAACAGCCATATTCAACTGGCTCTTTGCCCAAAAGACGGGTGGCAAGTTGATCTTGAGGATCGAGGACACCGATGCGGAGAGGTCTTCTGAAGAGTCGATCCGTGGAATTATTGAAAGCCTGAAATGGTTGGGCATTACGTGGGATGAAGGCCCTTATTTTCAGTCTCAGTTCATCAAGGAGCATGTGGCAGCTGCCCAGAAACTCATCCAGGTGGGGCATGCATACAAGTGTTTTTGTACAAAAGAGGAGCTTGATAAAAAGCGTGAAGAGGCGCGCAAGAAAAAGTCTGCGTTACAGTACGATGGTACGTGCCGCAGGTTAACATCTGAGGAAATTAGCAGGAAAGAAGCCGCCGGGATGCCTTACACCATTCGTTTGAGGGTGCCCCGTGGGCAAGGCTCGGTCCTTTTCGAAGACATGGTCTATGGCTTTATTGAGAAAAAGTATGAAGACATAGAAGATTTTGTCATCGTCCGTTCCAATGGTCGGCCCCTGTATGTCCTTTCGAATGCTGTGGACGACATCCGAGACCGAATCACCCATGTCATTCGCGGACAGGATGGGCTTGCAAATACGCCCAAGCAAATCCTGATATACAGGGCTCTTGGTGCACCCATTCCAAAATTTGCTCATATGTCCCTCACTTTGGATCCCAAAAAGGCAAAGATCTCAAAACGGACGCACGGCGAATTGGTTGCCGTCCACTTTTACAAAGAACACGGTTTCCTGCCCTGGGCATTTGTAAACTATTTGGCCCTTCTAGGATGGTCCACCTCTGATTCAAGAGAGATCTTTTCTAAAGAAGATCTGATCGAGGCATTTTCTCTTGAAGGCATAAGTCGCGCTAATGCCATCTTTGATGTGAGGAAGGACGATCCAAAATTCTTTACCGACCCAAAGGCGATTAGTATCAATACACATTACCTGAGAAATCTTCCGGTTGAGGAGATTGCGCCTTACGTCCGGGAAGAGTTGGAAAAGGCGGGGATGTGGAATCCGGATTTTGAGGGGATAAAGCGCGATTGGTTTCTCCATGCAGTCGACGTGATTCGAAGCAGATATCATGTGACAACCGATTTTGTGACCCTGGGTCGTCCTTATTTTTCCGAAGACTACCCTATCGAGCCCAAGGCCTTGGAGAAGAATATCCTGAAGCACGAAGGACTGAAAACGTGGTTTCCTATCCTGGCGGATCGCTTGGAAGCCTTAAAAACCTTCACGGCCGCAGAGTCTGAACATGTGATCCGTGAGATGGCTGAACAACTTGAAATCAAAGCGGGGATATTGATTAATGGCATTCGCACGGCGGTCACGGGCCTGGCGAAAGGTCCAGGGTTGTTTGATGTCCTCATAGCCGTGGGACAGCGTCGTGTGGTAGAGCGTTTGCGCAAGGCTGTAACATTTTTTCGGTAAGGCACTGTTAGACATCTTAGTAAGAGGCATAGCCGGATGACAGGGTTTCCCAAGAAGCCAAGTGAGAGAAATGCTGTGAATGTGACTGCAACCAAGTCTGCGCCTCCGGCCAATTTCATTCGCAATATCATTGCTGAAGACGTTGAGGCAAAGAAGAACGATGGCCGAGTTCATACGCGGTTTCCACCGGAGCCGAATGGGTATTTGCACATTGGACACGCCAAGTCGATCTGCCTCAATTTCAGCCTGGCAGCTGAATTCGGCGGCCTTTGCAATGTACGATTCGATGATACCAATCCTGCCAAAGAGGACGTTGAATACGTAGAATCAATCAAGGCAGACGTTCGGTGGCTTGGATTCGATTGGGCTGATCGGCTGTTCTACACGTCTGACTACTTTGATCAACTCTATGAATATGCCGTGCAGCTGATCAAGGATGGCAAGGCGTATGTATGCAGTTTGAGCGCAGATCAAATCAGAGAGTATCGCGGCACCTTGACTAAGCCGGGCAAGGACAGTCCGTATCGTATACGTTCAGTCGACGAGAACTTGGACATGTTCGAGCGTATGCGGGCAGGAGAATTCGAGGACGGCGCTCACGTGCTTCGGGCAAAGATTGATATGACATCTCCCAATTTGAACATGCGAGATCCAACTATCTATCGCATCCGAAAGGTCGATCATCATCGGACGGGCAGTAAATGGTGCATTTATCCGATGTACGACTTTAGCCATTGCCTTTCGGATTCCATCGAAGGGATCACGCATTCTATTTGCACCCTAGAATTCGAAGATAATCGCCCTTTGTACGACTGGATCCTTGACCAATTGAACGTGGATTGTCATCCACAGCAGATTGAATTTGCTCGTCTCAATCTCAGCTACACCGTTTTGAGTAAGAGAAAGCTCGTTCAATTGATAGAGCAGAGGCATGTCTCCGGATGGGATGATCCGCGGATGCCCACTATATCGGGAATGCGGAGGCGGGGCTACACACCGGAGTCGATGCGAAACTTTTGTGAGCGCATCGGAGTAGCCAAAAGGGATAGTATGGTCGACATGGCCTTACTCGAGTATTGTGTCCGCGAAGATTTAAACAGGCGAGCCCCACGTGTCATGGGCGTGTTGCGCCCACTTCGTGTAGTGATTGACAATTATCCAGAAGACCAGGTGGAGGAGTTGGACGCCATAAACAACCCGGAGGATCCCAGTATGGGTTCACGTAAAGTTCCTTTCTCCCAAGTGCTGTACATTGAACGAGAGGATTTTCGTGAGGATCCGCCGAAAAAGTTCTTTCGTTTGGCCCCGGGTCGTGAGGTGCGGCTAAGATACGCGTATTACATCACATGTGTGGGAGTGGTTAAGAATGAGCAGACCGGCGAGGTCGGTGAGCTGCACTGCACCTATGATCCCGAGACGCGAGGTGGCTGGTCAAAAGACGGACGGAAGGTGAGAGGAACACTTCACTGGGTTTCGGCTGCTCATTCGCTCGAGGCTGAAGTGCGCCTGTACGATCGTCTCTTTGAAATAGCGAATCCGGCGGGAGAAAAGGATGGTGCCGATTTCAAGACTTATTTGAATCCGAACTCCCTGCAGGTGGTGACGTCATGCGCCATTGAACCTAGTCTCTCACATGCAGAACCGGGAAGCGTGTACCAGTTTGAAAGACTTGGCTATTTCTGTGTCGATTCCGTTGATTCTTCCCACAAAACCCTTGTGTTTAATCGCACGGTTACGTTGCGCGATTCATGGGCCAAGATTGAGAAGAAGGAGCAAAAGCAACTGTAGACTCGGGTTGTAGGATGAGAAGGCCCCAATCCACCGCATATTCATTCCACACTTTTCTTCGCCAATTCAGGAAACTCATCGAAAAATGACGTCTTGACACTCTAAAACCAGTGGACGTTCTGTAAACTCAGCTCGAGTTAACGCTCACAATACGGGGGGTTCAAGGCCAAAACAGGCCCTGCAGAGGCCGTTATTTCGAACAGGAATATATGGGGGTAGGCAATATGGTGGGCCATCAACGAACAAAGTGGAAGTAAACGTTTACTGCTGCAATGACCAGAAATCCACCAATGAAAATCAGCAAATTTTGGCTACTGTGTTCCAGTTTCATGACATCCATACCTTGAACGGTCTTCTGAAACAGGACCAGAAACGCAGGAACTGACAAGAAAGTTATCACCCCCCGTTCTCCGTGGCGTATTAACAGGACAATAGAGATAATGACCATGACCGCGATGACCCATGGATTCATGAATGTCGCTATGGCATCCATATCCGAGAGGATCTTGCTAGCCTGTTGGAAATCCATGGCTATTAGTGCAGAGAAGAGGTCTGACCACATGATAGGCTCCTTTATGTTGCCATATGGAAATTTGCATAATTCATGCCAAGTTGTCCTTATACCAACGTATTTGGGAAAGCCTCAAAAGAACTAACAGAAGAAGCAAGATTATAGGACATTCAGGCGAGGGTGACAGAAAGGTCAGGCGTGGAAGTTTTTAGTAACACGTATAGACAAGCCGTTCCAACATTTCGTGCCTTGCACAGATTCTGGCCTCCCTGTTTGTAACATCTGAAATCGTAGGGGCATTCCAAGCTATTTATGATCTCCTCTATTTCCAGCCTATGTTCTTACTTAATCCATCGGCAGCCGCCTGGGGCATGTCTTAGGTACGGTGAAACGCTTGGGCGTCACGAAAAAATGGTCCCCGGGAACTGGAGGATATAGCAGGGGAAGGGGGGAAGCCTTTCAGACTATATCGCAGCCCCCAGGGATAAGAGAAGAGATAGGAAAACGGCAGAGGCTCACATTGGCCAGTAGCCGATAATTTGTGTCAATATAAGCATAATGCAAAAAAAGTCAAGAAAGCGGAGTGCCCAAAAAAGCCTTAAGGACGGGCAGACATTCACAGAGGGCATCAGAAAAGGAGACCATGGCGAAAAGAGAAAAATGTCAGGCTTGACAGGTTCATTGTGTTACGGAGCTATCAACAAAACTAAGGATAAAGATTTAGCTATTTGAAAACACCAACGCATACAGACAATCCGATTCTAAACCGGCTCAAACTCGCACATAAGCGGGCCTAAAGAAAAAACAGCGCCGGTGGTTTAAACAATAACGACAAGGTTAGTGCTCTATTTCGCGCGTGGGGCCGATCTATCAAGTCCCTGTTCTTTCTCAACGCTCACTTATACGCTCAAACAGTGACCCAGTTTAGAATCGGATTCCCTGTATGCTCACACGAACCCGTTTCAGATCCCCGAACTGATGGGGAACTGTGACCACAACCGTCACGGTGGCCTTAAAATTGTTTATAGATCCGTTGTTTTAAGAAATAGGAAATGTCAGGATGCTGACATAGAAGATCCGAGTAAACCCAGTCCTGCTACGGGGGTCCGGTGGTCTATGGATAATAGGGGTGCTTGGAGTTCAGAACTGGTAAACTCATGGGCAACCCTTACTGGCGTGCGTCAGTTCTTTGACATTAAAATGTGGCAATTTGGTCGAAGGGCGCATTAACGTCAAGGCTTTCCGTTGCGGGAGAGAACAAAGATTGCTATTTATTTCAAAAACTTGCAGCTATAATCTCAGTAACAGAACCAAGATACACAGGGTCAACAGCGTCAAAGCGGTTTTGGTGCCTCAAGCTCCCTGTGTACCATAATCGATTTCAAAAATGGGTCTGAGTCCCATGGCGGCGTTGCGGGTCGGCTCAAAATGCTCACATGGCGTGTATGCTGCGCTTTTTCGTCGACCCGCGTCGTGCCCTGAACCCTAATTGATTCCCTTTGTTGAGCTGGATTTCTAGTATGTATTTGATCCCGGTCTGTGAGTTGGACTAACCGGTTCGATCCCCGGACACGCAGTGCTGCCGGAGGGCCGAAGCCCCGTTCTTTGGCGCGGGAAGGCCTTTGGCATCTTTGACTGGTTGGCTTCCCGGATGCGAAGCGTTGCTGTTAATCAGAACCCCTGTCATTCAGGGCTGGGACACTTCAGGGTTAAACAACCTCTGGAACTCACGCCTCGCCTGTCGTGTGGTTCTGGATAAAATATTCCAACCGAGATAACTGGTGAGGCGACAGGTCCCCAAATTGCACGCCACATCGCCTCTTCTGTAAGGAAAATGTGGGGCTTTTGTATATTGGCAAATCCCAAACGCTTTGACATGGTATTTGATGCAAACGAAAAAGACTGTCGGTGACAAATATCTCCAGCTCGGTCGCGTTGATTGATGGCGCTTTCACGCTCACATATTCAAACATCAGTCCACCCATGCTAATATTTTTGAGTCGACCCGCTCCGGTATCAGAGGGGCTGAGTATGACATAAGCACCCTCCTGGACCCGGAAGCGCCTGTGTTTCCGTCGCTCGACGCGCTTTTTTGTATTCGTCATGAGGCAACCCCTTCACTATATTTATTATGGGCAGGGCAGAAATGTCTGTTGTGCTCAGCAAAAGTCATGCCACGTGAATGAACTGCAACAGCGCATTCTGCGTCCCGACTTGTCAAGACTGCGGGGAGCGTCAATTTAGAATCGCTTAGTCTGAACAAGGGGAGAGCGGTTCAAGAGGTGAAAGCGCCATAAAAAGTTACCCGTGGCCTACGAAGGGTGGGGGAAATTGGCAGCAACCTGACGAAAGGCGGTTACGCGAATTGGCACACAGGGGATGTACACTTCGGTCAGCCAAGAGGAGGCATTAGCCTCATGTTTAGAGTCCTTCAACGGAACGTCTAGATTTAACCGGCTATAAGATCTTTTTCCCTTCCAACATTTGCAGTTTGAGTTGCCGTTTATCGTCGTTTGCCATATAGACCGTATGGGTTGGAAATGCAAACTCAATGCCTTCCGCTTCAAACCTGTGCATGATTTCGAGACACGTTTTTTGCAGCCAGGCCCTGGTAGGCCCAATAGTCGGTCGGATGATACCAGGCAATGACTAAGATGTTGAGGCTCCAATCATTGAAGCCGTTAAAGAATACCCTTGGAGGAAAATCCTCTTTCATGCCTTCGTGGTTGTCCAGGATTTCCCGGATGATTTGAACGGCCTTTTCAACCTTGTCAGGTGGGGTGTCGTAGGTGATTGTGATGTTGGTCAGCCAACGGATGTAAGGCCTTTGGCCGATGTTTTCTATATTGGAATTGACTATCTTTTCATTTGGTATAGAAACCAAGTGGCCGTTCAACGTCCGAATCCGAGAACTCCTAAACCCGACCGATTCTACGACGCCATCGTGGTTGTCAACGACGATTCTTTCCCCCACTTGGAAGGGCTTGTCAAACAGGATCGTCAGTGTACCAAAGAAGTTCGCAATAGGTTCTCTCGCAGCCAATG
>JBFEUB010000038.1:0-20433 GCA_041547605.1 Desulfobacteria bacterium | reverse complement strand
TTATAGCGGTTGTCAGAATAACGTTCCGATAAGAATAGATGACAATTGAAAATACTATTTGGCTCACTTGTGGGTGTGCAATTTTAGGATTTTTGAATTCTCCTGGCTAAATCGCAAGAACTCGGGCGGAGCCCTCAGACAGCTTGCGATTTTAAACGCCAGTCACACTCAAAAATCTTCTCCAAAATTGCACAATGTCGTTCGCCAAATAATATTTTCAATCATCAACGACTTGCGAGCAAACGGAACATATTTTTGACAATCAGTCTATCACGTGCAGGAAAGGATGACGGATGCGTAAGAGACAGGCGTTATTTGCCTTGTTTCCCGGCGATGCGGACGCGAACTGGGCATGTACAATAAAACGCCGAACCAACATCCCATGAGCAGTGGCATGCATGGGGATGTTCTGCACGGCAGACCAGGTGTGATGCAACTCCCACATCTTGATTTGCAGAGATTCTTAAATCCCTGCTTGTGGCAGCTAAAGTCCTTCGGTCATTCGAACTGAGCAATGATTTTTTCTATCCCGTTTTCGAAGTCGTCCTCCATCCGCAGAGCCCTCAGCAAAAGAATACCAAGATTGCAGCACAGCGCAATGGGGTAAACAGTGTATTTTGCAAGGAAAAGGGTTGTATGTCACGCCAAACAAAAAGCCTCCGGAGAAGAGGTAATCCATATCCACCAGAGGCTTACCCGAAGAGCAGGCGTCACCAATCTGCCTTATGGGTTGAGAAGGGCGCTGATTCGGGGTTTGTATGCTGAAAGAGGTTAGGCGTGCTCATCCCAGAAATCCTTTTTAAAGTCAACCCTCGATTTTTTGGTATAAAATACGCATTGAAATCCAGTAATCTTACACAGAAAAGACAAAGGAGGCTTACGTGATGGGCCTCAAAAAACATTAGAAATTAGGAAGATCCATATCATTATTAAAGCACGACTTAAATGAGATGCCTCAAGATGGCAATCTTATAAAGTGAAGGGGTGAAGGGGTCAAGTCTACGGTTGACGGTTAGTCAGAATAGCTTTGAGTTTTTCCACCGCCCTCCCCTGCCGCGGTTTATTACATGATACCATACGCCAGCATATTGAAGCTCCCTGCAGCACCCTGCAGGGAATGTTCTGCCTGGCGGCAGTGCTTCGCACCGCCTGTAAGGAAGGGTACCGATTAGCTCGCTAACCCTGCAGTCCCTATGAATCGGGGCAGGGAATGGGCTCGCTGTTGCAGTTCAATTCTCAGTGGTCTGGACATGACACCGGCATGGCAAACCGGACATCAAACGTCAAACGTAGACCCCTTTACATGCGGCTATTGTTCCCGGCCTCATTCAACGTATCTTGTTGACCGATATGGGCATTATGACACAAGATGAATTTGACCAAGAGATTGCCGAGCTGAAGTCCTATAAGGATGACACCGAGTTTTACGATGAAAAAGAGGCCGAGCGAAGGGCAAGGGCAGACGCACAACGTGACAACCGCAAGTGATCTATCAACAGGCGTCACTCTTCCTCAGGCGGTTTCGAAAGCCACACAAGAAAGAGAAAGGCTCCACCTATTATCAGAAGTACTATCGCGTCAACAAGTGACATCGCCTGCACCTCCCTTCGTTGTTCGTTGGATAGATGGCTTTGTCCTCACTTTTACCAAGGTGGTCTCGTAAGCCACTCAAGAAACCAAACGATTACAGCTATTGTCAGAACTATGATGAGGTGAATTGACATCGCCAGAACCTCCATTTGTAATTTTGTAGACGGCCTATTGACCGTCATGCAGGAGCAACATGAATAAAAAAATGAGCGACAGCGTCAGATAACCAGCGAGTGGCATGGCAATACCCTCCTTTGCAATTCATTGGTTGCGTGAAATAATGCAAAACTCATGCCTTTCGAGAGGTGGCAGCCGCCAGGGTTTCAGATATGTTTGAGGGCAGCGAGGATCAGCTTGTCGAGGTTAGCAGAAAGAAAGGCAGACAGGACGATGTGGGGTTTGTGAGAGGACTTTAACCAGCAGGTGACCTAGAGGGCCTATTTTGTGATTTGGGTATCTTGGCTAAAGGAGGCTTTCTTCAAACCAACCCTCTAGGCCACATAATAAGGTTCCCCCCTCCTCCTGGGCACATTTTGCCGATAGCATATTTGAGGCAATGGAGCAAGGATTTTCAAAAACGTCGAAAGGAAGTGAACCAGGATGGTGGATTCAGCAAAGACGCATAACGCTCAGGTTACTTAACCAATTTCTTGAACATATAAACACGACGAGGGCAAGTACAAAAGTGAGTACTGCCATAAGTCACCGAGAACTGGCAAAGGGAGGCGCCTTCTTCGAGACATACAATGTAATCTTTCAGGCCAACATTTCTTACTTTGCAGGATTTGTCAAACCCGATCTCTATGCAACAAGGTTCGTGTGGGCATTGACCAATGATTTCTTTTATTCCTTCTTTGATGTCCTCTTCCATACGCACCAACCTACCATACTCAGGCAGCATGATCAATGGGAAGGGGCATCAACATCACTGTGACACGACCTTCCAAGACCGCCACGTCAGTTTTGCGAAGGAAAAAATAATTCGAAAACTTTTCGAAATTTTAAAACTTCTGCAGATATCTTGAAATGAATTAAGCACCTGCACATCTAAGCCCCGAATCAGCGGCGTGGTTTTTGAGTGTGGTTAAGGAATGGGACCTCGAAGATCACCATGTTCGATTGCTCACACTGGCAGCGGAAGCATGGGAGCGCGCAGAAGAAGCAAAGGCAATTCTTGAGACCGAGGGTATCACATATAAGACAAGGTTCGGAGAACCCCGAGCGCATCCCGCTGTCAAGACCGAGAACGATGCGAAGGTACTGTTTTACAGAGTATTGGACAAGATCGGTCTAGACCCGGAAGAGTCAGGGCCTGTGGGCAGACCTCCGGGACCGGGGAGCTAAAATAATGGTTAAGAAAAAACCGAAACGACTAAAGTTTGGACAGGACGAAATTCTATGTACTGGAGGGTTACTCCCAGGAAACATACCTTTCAAAGACGAAGAAGAAATGAAACGTGCGTGGTTTGTGCTAACCGTGATTGGTTGATGGTTGAATACATGGAAGATATGCACGGATGCACACCGTTTGCGTGGTGGAAGTTTGAGCAACACGCGAACCAACCGAACCCGCCAGAATACGAGGCAAAAGTTTTGGATGAAATGGGCCTGCTAAGCCAGGAGCATAGAAGATACTGGGCAGCAAGCGAAAGAATACGAAAGGGGAAGCCACCTCTAAGCGTGGCGAAATAACTAACCCCGCAAGCCGAAGCTTGCAATTACTCACAACTACTCCCGAGGAAGCCGACGCTTGACCTCGAGCCAGGAAAGAAGCCAGCCGACGCTGCGACGGACGCCTGAAGAAATCAAAGAAGAGGCCGAAGCAATGAAAGAACAACGAACCTATTTTCAGGGTGAAATACGGGCAACTGGTGACGGACTCATACACGGCAAAATCTCCTATGGAACTTTGAGTCAAGATTTCGGTGGATTTACTGAAATTGTGAATCGCGGGGCTTTTGATGACTCCATAAATAGTGGGAAAGAGATATTTGCCCTGTGGGGTCACGATGCCAATCAACCGTTAGGATCAACCCGGAATGGCTCATTCACGCTAAGAGATAAAGCGGATGGGCCACACTTTACGATAAAACCCGCAGACACGACAGCCGGACGTGACGCCTTGAAGTTAGTCAAATCGGGCGTTGTCATTGGCTGCTCGTTTGGTTTCAACTGCATTGTAAAGGAGTCACCCATTAAAGGGCGACCCCTTTAGACCCCTTTACCATTGACGCTGAAGATGCGAGGTTAGCAGGGCAAAAACTGAAGGTGTATTTTCAAAATATCGACCATTCTATTGACCAAGTCCGATTTTCCGAGGAACGCTCGCACGTAAGACCTTGATTCTCCAGTGAAATATCAAGGCACATTCAGGAAAGTCAAGGAAGATAAAGTTTTCTGGAAGGCATGTGCTGTAAGTGGTTGATATGTTTGGTGGAGATGATGGGATTCGAACCCACGACCTGTACGTTGCGAACGTACCGCTCTCCCGACTGAGCTACATCCCCACTGCTATCTTTGGTACCGCCATAAAGAAAAAAATGCAAGGGTATTTTCAGATCGCGGGGCTACGATGAATAAAACGCCCTAATTTTCTGGACAACAAATGCCTGTTGTTCATCAGTTAGTTCTGGGAAGATCGGAAGCGCCAGGGTTTTCCTTGCAGCGGCTTCTGCCTTTGGAAAATCACCCTCATTGGCATTCAGATATTTAAAACAGGGTTGAAGGTGCATAGGAACCGGGTAGTACACTTCCGTGCCGATGTCAGCTTCATTCAGAAATCTCCTGAGTTCATCCCTCCGACTTTGAACGGCAATAACAAACTGATTGTATATATGTCGATCCTCTTTTTCCACCGGAGGACTGACCAAACCATCCAAACCTTCGCGGCGAAAGAGTTCTCGATAACGCTTGGCATTGTTCTGACGTGCCTCGGTCCACTGTTCCAGATAAGGCAACTTGACAAGGATTATGGCTGCCTGAAGGGCATCCAAGCGAAAGTTTCCACCAACCACCTTATGATAGTATTTAGGATGTGAACCATGTATACGCAAAAGCATTAGCTGCTCATACAAGGTATCTGAAGAGGTGGTAACCATTCCTCCATCACCAAAGGCTCCCAGGTTTTTGGACGGAAAGAACGAAAAACAGCCCATATCACCCATGGACCCTGCCCTTCTCCCCCTATATTCTGCTCCTATGGCCTGGGCTGCATCCTCAATGACCTTGATGTCATGGGCCTGAGCCATCTCCAAAATCGCATCCATGTCGCAACATTGACCATACAGATGGACAGGAATGATGGCTTTGGTCTGCTTTGTTATCTTGTCCTTCATTGCTTGAGGGTCCATATTGTACGTATCGTTCTTGATGTCCACAAAAACGGGCCTGGCGCCCAAACGTGCAATCGACCCCACCGTAGCAAAGAACGTATAGGGTGATGTGATAACCTCATCGCCGGGCCCAATGCCAGCAGCCATCAATGCTATCAGAAGGGCATCGGTGCCAGATGATACACCCACCGCATATTTGGCATTGCAATAGCGTGCAATCCGTTCCTCCAGCTTCTTCACCACTGGTCCCAGGATAAACTGCTGGGTTTCATAAAGTTCCCGAGTAGCTTCCAGAATCTCATCCTTGATGGTCTGGTACTGAGCCTTCAGGTCTAAAAGTGGCACCTTCATTGCAAAATTCCTCCAGGGGGTGAACTGTGCCTTTTCAGAAAGTTTAGGACGACCTTGTCAAATATGGCTGGGGCTTCTTCGTTAGGGAAGTGTCCAGTCCCCGGGACAATACACAGTTCCGAGGTCTTGATTCCCCGGTAGGCAGCAATCGGATGTTCCAAGTCAAAGAATGGATCCCTGTCACCTCCTATGATGAGCGTCGGGGATTTCATTCGAGAAAACTTTGGCCTGAAATCGTAGGATTGACTCCAAACATAGTGTCTTGCCTTTCTGATCGCCTCCCATTTCAACATGGCATAGTCTTCTCCATGGTGATAGATGAGCCAGTTTCGAAGCGATCCATCCAGCTTAGACCAAGGCTGAAAGTAGTTCTCACACCGGGCAATGGTTTCATCGGTGCCGTAATAGCCAACACTTTGGAGTATTAACGTCTTCACCCTGTCAGGATATGAAGATGCGAAAGCGAGAGCTACAGCCCCGCCTTCGCACATCCCGCACAGATGTGCTGCGTCAATACCAAGTTCTGTTAACAGTTCTTCGAGTTCGCGTACGCAATTCTCAAGGTATCCTTCTTCGTAAGAGACACGAGGTTCAGATCGACCAAATCCGAGACGATCGTAAATGATGAAGCGGTAATACATGGCAAAAATTTCGATCTGTTTTTTCCAGGCCTTGCAGGAACCCGCCCCATCATGCAAACCGATTAGGGGTTGCCCTTCGCCGTAACTCTCGTAGTGTATCATTCCTCGACTTAAACCAACTTCAGGCATCTTAATCTGCTGTCACAGTTCGATCGGCTCCGCATTCGTTGCTTTCAGGATGTCCGCGGCGCTCATAATGAGCATTAGTCCTCTCTTGCCCCCGTTGATGGCAACCTTATCACATGCAAGCAATCCTGCGTCGATCATCACACGAAGACGTTGCTTCATACCAAAGGGGCTAACACCTCCTACTTTGTAGCCCGTTAAACGCTCGGCCGTGAAAGGGTCGGCCATCCCAGCCTTTTTTGCGCCGCAGGCCTTAGCAAGCTTTTTAAAAGAAATGGTCTTACTACCTGGTATGAGAACCACAAGATATCCACTTTGGGCAAGCCCTACTACCAAGGACTTGATAGTCTGTTCGATGGGCATTCCGATCGCTTCGGAGGCGAATACAGCACCCTTCTCGACATGCTCATATTCTGCCACCTCGAAGGAAATCCCTTGTTCTTTAAGAAACTGAACGGCTCGAGTCAATGTAACAAATCGGAGTCCTTCAACCCGGCTGATTGCACGGAGACACGTGCCACACTTTTGTCACACCTGTTTCATCCGCGGGTCCGGTCATGTCCATATAGAATCGTTGCCAAAACGTTCAAACCACCATTCTTCTTCTGAGAAATGAAGTCTGACTTCTTCTTGGGAAAAAGAGTATCTGTAATGGTTACAGTAATCAATAACCATAGCATATGCAGCAATAATCTTGGCCGTCATTTCTGTGCATTTTTCTTTAGTCTCCTCAGATATGTCCGGATGCCATTGCCTTATAAGACTTCTAAAATTACCCTTGATGTCCTCTAGAGAAGCCCGTTCGGGCAGTTCAAGCAAGCTCCTTGCTTCAGTAATTTGTTGATACTTGTTCATTTCTCAGTCACCCCCAGAAGTGATAGAGAGATTTATTGGATCACAGTCTTCTAATCCCCGCCAAAACACAAAAGTCCCGCCTCTCACTTTGAGAAGCGGGCCTTTGGTGTCGATTTCGTATCCTCCTTGTACAAGCCGTGGGGACTATGCCGCTACATAATTGCCTCTCCCAGTTCTCTTGATCTTCCCCTGCTTAAATGCCCTGTACAAGATGTTCCTGATACTCCTTTCCTCAAGACCAGTCCGTTTCATCAGTGTGGTAGCATCAACACCTTTTTTTGATCTCTTGATGATCTTAAGCACTTGATCAGTAGCAGTTACTGCCGTGGCCTTTTTGGCAGAAGCCTTTTTGCGTGAAGACTTCTTGGCAGGAGCCTTTTTCTTGGTTTTAGCCTTGGCCTTGGTTTTCTTTTTCCCAACAGCTTGAGTCTTCTCCACCTTGACAACTGCTTGTGCAAGTCTCTCTGTTTTTCTTGCCAGTGCTTTGAGTTCCTTAGTCACGGTTGACAAATCCTTTTTTAGACTTTTCATGTCCCCTTTCCTCCTTAATCTTGGGTTTGTTTGCAATCCGCCTTACTTCTTGCCCCTTGCTGCAACTGAAAATGGCCAGCTTCTGGGGTCTCACTTATCGGGTCTTCGTCTGCTTGTCAGTCGTGACTTACATTGGCCCCCTCTTCAGTACTGCTATGATAGCTGCACTGTCAACATATACTAGAAGCCATCTCAAAAATGCGTCGACGCCCCATGATGGCATTGCCCGATGTATCTGGGCTCAAAATGCTCATCCCGCCGCAGCTGGACTGCGCGCCGCTTCGCGCCTTGCCCTGAACCCTGATCCACTTTTTTGAGATAGCTTTTAATATACTTCACTTGGGGTATTAGTCAAAGTAAAATTATATATATACGAATCCTGAATAAATGTCAATGAAATATTACTTACTTTTTTCTTCACAAATAGCCCTATTTCATATGTCACTTCAAATTATGAGATGAAGTAATTTCATTGTTTACGAAACCATGGGGCAAGGGTAGCACTTTGGGTTCGTGTGGTCCCTGGAAAAAGTGGGCATCCAGCAGTTCTTAAACACTGACCATCTCCTTGCTCCGGGGTTCAGGGCCCATACACCAACCCGTGTAAGGCTCGTAACGAAAGAAAGGGCGTCATTACCTTGTAAGAATGTCAGGCAGCTATGGAAATCCTGCTTTTATTTTTTGATTATCTTCTTGTTGTGTATGTTCAGCCCAAAAGCAATTTCCGTGCTATTGATACATAATGGCAGTCATCATGAAGATGGGAGGTCTCGCCTCTAAAGGGGCAGGGGTTCTGACTGAAGGCAGGGTTTTAGCTGCGGGGGGCGGGGCTATAATAGGTCATGACATATTGAAAGAATATAAAATCCTGTTCACCTTCCCGCTGTTTGTGTTCTATTCTTCCGAAATCCGCTTCTCAATGTCTCTGAGATATTTTTTCAGAATCTTATTATTATCCTTGGTCATTTCAATAAACCTGACTCCCATTCCAGCGGGATAGACATCTTTTTCATCCTCGCTTTTTCTTGTCCATATCACTTCACACTTGATTACTACAGGGTCTGAAAGACCCGGCAATTCAAGTTTGGCCAAAAAATCCTCACCTTTTTTAAGTGGTTGTTCAGTTTTAATGAAAAGACCCCCACCGCTCACATTCCCTGTGTAAGCCTTGACAAAGGACCTCTTGTCTCTGTACGTCACAGCCAAGGTTTCTAAGAGACGCATTCCTTCTCTTGCTGAAAACTCGCAGACCCGGTTGATCATTTTTTTGTATCTTTGTATCATGGATATAAGAACGTTCCTAAAGTCTGACTGCAACTTGTTACATTCACTATCCAGAAATTCTCGATCAATCAGGCCAACGCTAGTCTCTCCAATAGCCTGGGCGGTGGCAGTCCGCGTAATATCTCCAAAGAAGCCGACTTCGCCAAATATCTCACCTGGCTGAAGCCATTCGATAACGTATTTCTTTCCTCCAATCATCTTGGAGAGTTGAACTGTACCGGACAGGATCACATAGACCCAGTCTCCCGAGCCACCCTCCTGTACGATAATCTGGCCGTCCTGATATGCCTCTTCAGATGCTATGTAGAACACGGAAACTTCTCCTTATTCAGCGTCAACATAGAAGGCTGTTTGTATCTTTCCAGCCACTTTGCCCTTCAACCACCAAACTTAAAATAGAAGCTATCTCAAAAATGCGTCTGACGCCCCATGGCGGCGTTACGAGTCGGCTCAAAATGCTCATATACTGTCGTGTATGCTGCGCTTTTTCGTCGCCCCGCGCCTTGCCCTGAACCCCAATCCACGTTTTTGGGATAGCTTCTAGTGCTTATCCTTGAATAAGGCAACATAGTGCAAAAGAAATTTAAAGTCAAATAAAAGATGCCAACCAGATTTCCTCTTGCCGTGAGCCGTCCTTTCCTGCATACTGAATGGCCAAATCAGGTCAAGCAGGATACCCAACCGCATGTGGAGAACCCAGTGCAAACCCGATGAAATGAGAGGCTCAAATGAAAGAGCGAATACTTGAGGCACTGAAAAAGAGCACGGCCGATTACGCGGAGGTCCGGGTAGAAACAGAGGAGGCCACACACCTCGCCTATCGCGGCCGGGAGATGGAGGTCGCTGGCTCCACAACTTTCTATGGCGGAATCGTCCGTGCCTGCACGAAAGGCGGTTGGGGGGTAATGGTGTTCGACGCGCCGGACAATCTGGAAGAACAGGTCGTTGAGGCCTGCCGGTGTGCGGCGCTTGTCGGCAAAGCAAAGACCCAACTAGCAGAGGTTGAAGTCGTGGACACACAGCACCCGGCCACCTTACAACGCGATCCCAGAGGCGTCAGCCTCAACGAGAAGATTGGTTTAATCAACAGGTACAACGAGATAATTCTCGGGGCCCATCCGTCGATCGAGTCCTCAGGGGTTAGCTACGGCGATACATTTCGGACCGTTTACTTCGCAAATACACGGGGTACTTATTATATGGAGGAGCGACCTCGGGTATACTGTGCCTTCCATGCGACAGCCCGGGACGGCTCTTTGGTTCAGCGCACGGGAGACAGCTTCGCCTCAGCTTTGACTTATGATGTCGCAGTCGGTCTCGAGAAAAAGGTCCGGGAGGTGGCTGACCGGGCAGTGACACTGCTAAAGGCGCCTAAAGTGAAAGGAGGCACCCATACGGTTATTCTCAACCGCAAACTGGGTGGCATCTTCATCCACGAAGCCTTCGGCCACTTGAGTGAAGCCGATTTTTTATACGAGAACCCCAAGATGCGAGATTTAATGTTTTACGGGCGTGAGATGGGAGGAAAGAACCTGAATGTCGTGGATGACGGCTCCTTGGATAAGACTATTGGTAGCCTGTCCTTTGATGACGAAGGCACGCCCACAAACAAGACCTACCTCATCAAGGCGGGTGTGCTCACCGGGCACCTTCATTCCCTCGAGACGGCTGCCAGGATGGACGCCAGGCCCACTGGCAATGCCCGAGCCGTGGGGCGACAGTATCCGCCGGTGGTGCGGATGACCAATACGTTCATCGAGAACGGAGACATGTCGATAAAGGAGCTTTTCGCTGGCGTGGACAACGGAATCTATGCCTGTGATGCCTTCGGTGGACAGACCGAATTTGAAATGTTCACCTTCTCTGCCGGCTATGGGTACCGGATCGAAAACGGCGAAATCGGCGAACTGGTCCGTGATGTGGTACTCACCGGGAATGTCTTTCAAACACTCAAGAGGATTGACGGTATGGCCAATGACCTAAAAATCTACGAGAGTGCTGGCGGTTGTGGGAAAAGCGGGCAAGCCCCCCTGCCCGTTGGATTCGGATCTCCGCATGTCCGAATCCGCGATGTTGTGATTGGCGGTGAGCAGTAGTGGGCTTGTTTGAGGTGCTGTGGTTGGCACCGGGGGGCGCGTGTTCGTTTGGATGGAGGACAGCACGATGCACACACCTATGATTGACGTCATGAAGGATCCTCTCCAAAAAGGGCTGGTGGTGGCAAAGCGTCTTGGCGCTACCGGGGCCAAGCTTGCCTTCAATCACGCGGAAAAAACGGATTGCAGGTTCGAGGCTGGGCGTTTGAAGGATACTGGCGGACGCGAAACCCTGTCCTATAGTGTGGAGGTTCTTGTGGATGGGCGCAAGGGCAACACTGCCGGCAACAGGCTCGAAGATTTAGATACCATGATCGAACGGGCCGTAACACTGGCGAAGGTGGGAAGTATCGCCCACTTTGATGCCTATCCTGCCCCTGGTGAGTTGGCACCAGTGAAAACTTACTCTGAACAGACGCTCACGCTATCACGTGAAAAAATGATCGAGGGATGCCAGGAGATGGCCGATCTACTTAAGGCCTACAATCCAGACCTTTTCATTGAGTGCTCCGCGAATCGCATCGAATCCGAAGAGCTCCTGGTGACCAGTGGCGGCGTTTGCCGTGCTGCCAGGCGCACACATTGGAACCTTGGGGCATTTGTCCAACGCACTGCGGACACAGATATGCTTTTTGCGGGCTACAGTCGAGGCTGGTCCGACCTAAACGCATTCTATGATCCTCGCGGCATTGCGGAGAAGATCATAACAGACCTGCGTCGAGGTGAGACGATCGTTGACTCACCCAAGGGCAAAGTTGTGACCTACCTCCCTCCGGAAACACTGGGGAGGATGTTCTCGCCCCTTTTCATGGGCACCAACGGACGAAACGTCGCCAAGGGTGATTCACCACTGGCCGGTCGACTCGGCGAGCAGGTCCTTGCCTCCTCTCTCACGATTGTGGACGATCCCCACCAGCACTATGCCAGCGGTGCACGGGCTATCGATGACAATGGAATTCCCACGAGGAAGCAGACGATATTTGAGCGTGGCGTGCTAGAGCGCTTCCTGTACGATCTAGATTCGGCAGGGCTTGCCCAGGCCAAACCCACGGGCAACAATGGCTGCAATCCCTACTCACCCAGGGTTTTGCCGGGGGATAAGCCGAGTGCAGAACTGCTTGCCGAAATTCAAGACGGCTTGTACCTTTGCGATATCATAGGTTTTGGCCAAAGTAACATCATCAATGGCGACTTCTCTGGGAATGTCGGTCTAGGTTACCGCATCAAGAAAGGTAAGATTATTGGACGGGTCAAGAATACCATGATCGCCGGAAACCTCTATGAGATTCTAAGACAAAACGTACTGGTCAGTTCCGATACAGAACACGAGGGGCGGTATCCCCATGTTGTCATCGGGGGTGTGAGCGTGAGTGCCGGCTGACAAGGATCCCGCGCAAGCATCCCGAGCCCCTGTTGGCGTTCTTGCAAGATTGACAACGCACTCTAAACTGCTATAAGAAGCCTGGGATAGCGGACGGAATATGAGACGACCTTAGAAACCGGAGGACCATGCCTATCAGAGAGAAATATATGACTTACTTGTACCTAAGAAGGCACAGGACATACGATTGTGGTCCTCTTATGTCATACGCACCCATAAACAAAACTAAGTATGAACATATAACTATCTGAAAACACCGCCGCGTGCAGGCAATTTGATTCTAAGCCGACTCAAACGCGCGCATAAGTGGGCGTAAAGAAAACCCAGCGCCTGTTCGACTCATGGGACCCTGACCACGACTGTGACCACAACTGTCAGGTGGCCTTCATATTGTTTATAGATCGGTATCATAATGATCATAGCATATGCGTGGTGAAGCACATGGCATTGAAATACAAGTTGACTATATTGCTCCTTATATCGCTGTTCATCACTCTTTTCATCACTTCACACACATATCCACAAGATCAACAGGATTCTCCACCCCGTGAGAAGACGACCTTGGTGGAAGCGGTCATGTGTGAAAGCATCAAAGATTTCACCCCTCAAAATCAGGCCATTCTTTTTTCTATTGGCATCGGAAGGATCTCCTGTTTTACATCTTTTGATCCTGTGCTTGAAGAAACCCATATTTACCACAACTGGTTTCGCATGAATAAGCTTAGCACAAGACTCAAGCTATCCCTCCACCCCCCTCGGTGGTCAACGTTTAGCAGCATTCAGCTTCGAGAAGCTGATCAAGGTCCATGGCGGGTGGAAATCACCGACAAAAATGGTCGTATTTTACGTCTGTTGAGGTTCAGCATTACAGATTGATTGGTGGCTATGAATCAGCTTCCAGCCTTTTTTTCAAACATTCGATGGCAGGACGTCATTGACATCACACTGAACAGCTATATTCTCTTTCGCCTTTACATTCTTTTCAGAGGGACCAATGTGTTCCGAGTGCTTATTGGCATTGCGCTGCTCTGGTTTTTTCAGCGAATCGCTGTGTCCATGGGGTTAATTGTAACCAGCTGGGCCATTCAGGGCATCACCGCGGTCGCCGCGCTCATCATTATTGTGGTTTTTAGGAATGAGATCCGTTCTGTCCTTCAGGCAAGAAATCTGAAAGCAATTATCTGGGGCTTTTCCGACAAGACTCTTAATACACCCATCGAAATCATAGTAGAGAGCGTTTACGAACTGGCTCGAATTCGCACTGGGGCGCTGATTGTTTTCCCAGGCAAAGAAGATCTGGAAGAAGTGGTCCAAGGTGGTACGCCTTGGCATGGATTGGTATCCCACGAAATGATCACAAGCATATTCTGGCACGATAACCCGGTACACGATGGGGCAGCTATCATTAAGGGAAATCAGGTGACAGAAGTTGGTGTTATCCTCCCACTGTCACACCGAGATGACCTCCCTTCACATTACGGAACGCGACACAGGGCTGCAGCTGGATTGGCCGAAGCCACGGATGCCTTGGTTGTAGTCGCATCTGAAGAGCGAGGCAATGTCGTTTTGGCCAAAGGTACGCACATGCGTGTTGTCAGTCGAAAGGAGGAACTTGCAAGAGTACTGCGAGAACATGTTGGTTTCACTGCAGAAGAGTGGACCTATTTGAGAAAAGGAAAACTTGAAATTGGCATGGCAGCTTTAGCTTCTATTCTGTTCATAACAGGTGTATGGTTTAGCTTCACGAGAGGCATAGATGCCCTTGTTACACTTGAAATTCCCATAGAATACATGAATCGCGATCCTGAAATGCAAATCTTGGATACGTCTGTTAATGTCGTTCATCTTGACCTGAGTGGATCAGGGGCTCTGATAAAATCTATTCGGCCCGGGCAGGTACAGGTGAGGTTAGACTTGAACACGGCAGTGGCTGGACACAATACCTTTACGATTACAGATGAAAACGTAGCCCTGCCCCCTGGCGTTTTTTTGAAAAGGGTCAAACCCACGGTTGTTGAGGTGACCGTTGATGTCCCCGTAAAAAAGAAATTAGCCGTACAGGTTGATTGGGTTGGAAAGTTACCTGAACATTTAGTCATGACGGAAGCCAAGCTTGAACCTCAAAGCGTCTGGGTGATAGGAGGTAAACGAGTACTTGAGAAGGTTTCAACCATCTACACGGAGCAAGTCCCTCTTGACAACATCAGGAAAACAGGAGAAATGTCTGTTGGTCTGAAGCTTGACCTTGCATCGGTGAAAATTGCTCCCGGCTCAACAGACAGGATTAAGGTGGCGTATTTGGTGAAGGAAAGAATCCAATAACAAGGTCAAATTGATCCCCTGTATTTTGAGATCAATTACTGTGCCCAATGATTCCATGTAAGTAGTTCCCATAATCAACCCCGGCAAAGGCGTGAGTGCTGCGCATCTGTCCAAGGAAGTGGATTTTAGAGAAAGAGAGCTATGAGGGGTACACCATGAGACGAAAAGAAGAGATTAAGAAGCCAGAGGGGAAATTGGGTATACTCATTCCGGGAATGGGAGGTGCAGTAAGTACAACCTTTTTGGCGGGAGTGGAAACAGTTCGCCAGGGGCTGGCACTTCCTGTCGGGTCGCTGACTCAAATGGGAACGATTAGGCTCGGGAAACGGTTTGAGTATCGTATTCCTCTCATCAAAGAGCTCGTACCGTTAGCTGACCTGGACGACCTGATTTTCGCTGGATGGGACGTCTTCCCGGACAACTGCCGCCAGGCAGCTCTTCAGTGCAAAGTTCTCAAGAGAGATCATGTTGAGGCGGTGGGCTCTTTTTTGGAAGGGTTAGTGCCGTGGCCAGCGGTTTTTGAGCAAAAATTTGTAAAGAATTTGGATGGCCCTAATGTCAAGCCGCAAGCCTCCCATTTGGAGTTGGTTGATGCGGTCAAGGCAGACATTGAAGCCTTCAAGCGTGAAAACGCGATATCGCGGTGCGTCATGATATGGTGTGGCAGCACAGAGGCGTATCTGAAGCCTTCAGCAGTGCATGCCACGCTGAGTCATTTCGAGGCAGGCTTGAAAGACAACGACCCCAATATCTCTCCAAGCATGCTTTACGCTTATGCAGCATTGACCAGTGGGATTCCTTACATTAACGGCGCCCCCAATCTCACGGTGGACATTGCTGCCATGGAGGAGTTGGCAGCCGACCGTGAGGTTGCCATCGCCGGCAAGGACTTCAAGACAGGCCAAACCTTGATGAAGACCATTCTAGCACCGGGACTGAAGGCAAGGATGCTGGGGCTCTCGGGCTGGTATTCCACAAACATTCTGGGCAATCGAGACGGAATGGTGCTCGATGACAAAGATTCCTTCAAGACCAAGGAGCAAAGCAAACTTTCTGTCCTAGATACCATCCTCCAACCACAAGTATACCCGGAGCTATATCGTGAATTCTTCCACAAGGTGGTGATTAACTACTATCCGCCTCGGGGGGATAACAAAGAAGGATGGGACTGCATTGATATTTTCGGCTGGCTGGGTTATCCGATGCAGATCAAAGTGAATTTTTTGTGTCGAGACAGCATCCTGGCAGCACCCATCGTGCTCGATCTGGTCCTTTTTGCTGACCTCGCCCAGCGGGCCGCAATGAGTGGCATCCAGGAGTGGCTTTCTTTCTACTTCAAAAGCCCGCAATGTGCAGCTAATCTATATCCCGAACACGACCTTTTTATTCAGTCAATAAAACTGAAGAACACGCTGCGCTACCTCATGGGAGAAGAGCAGATTACCCACCTGGGGCTGGATTACTACTATCCTCTTTGAACTGCAGCAGCGAGCGCATTCCCTGTCCCGAGTTATCGGGATTCATCGGGACTGCAGGGAGCTTCAAATAAAGGAGATGGTGGGGCTTGGCGATCCTCCAATTTCTCTGTCCCGCGTAATTGCCCTTGACCTTGAACAAAACGAAACCTTTTGTAAAGGTCTTGGCAAAAGGCTCTACAATATTGTCCGAGAGCATCCCCCGGGCAGACCAATTCCTTACCACTGCGTTGCATCAGAACATATGCAGAGCACGTACCCGCCTGATATGCTGATAATCCGTCAGTTGCACATTTTAGCGTATCGGTATGGTGCAACTTCGTGCCTAAAAACTATAAAGACTGTTTTTCCAGAACAAAAATAATCTCCATCCTCACACGGTATTCCACCAAGTTGTTATCTTCCACCGCAACGCGCTGTTCAATGATGCGCAAGCCGGTGATTCCCCGAAGGGTTTTACAAGCCCTCTTGAAACCGATTTCAATGGCGTCGTCAAAGCCTTTTGGTGATCCCGCAATAACCTCCGTCACTCGTGCAACCCTTGACATAATCCTTACCTCCTTTCTTAACATTCACATGCGTGTTCAGCCCCCCATTGACCATTGCAAGTCCAATGAGGTGTTTATCGACCTCCTTTTTCAGACCTTAAGGGGATAGTTCATGGAGCCCGTCTCTGATGGTTCCATACTGCCGGGCTGTCGTTCAGAGTAAACGACTACCCGCATAGCGAGTGGCTGTGCACAACGCGGTCGGGTCCAGTTTAACGCCTTCCGAAGGTCTCCTCAAGGAGAACCGTAACCCTCGCCGCCGGGTCTTGTCGAATTTTCTTTTCTTCCTCAGCCAGCATAAAGAAGAGTCCGTCCAATGCACCATGATTCACATAATCATCTAAGTCGAAACGCAGGTTTTCCATCAAGGGCATACTTCGAATCTTCGCATCGATCTCCTGATACTGGCGGGTCACGCCAACTTCTGACATGGTGTTGTGGATTATAGGCTTGAAAACTTTACTTAGCCGGTCATACGTCTTTTCCCTGAAGTACAGAGTCGTCTCGTTGTCCCGCCCCTCAAGGATTTTACGGGCATCCGAAATGTTCATCTGTCTGATCGCATCCAAGAAGATGCCTTTTGCCTCAGGTGCAGCCTTCTCGGCCGCGCGGTTCATACTCATCTCGAAGGCGTCCAGTTGGGTGCCATATCCTGCCACTCTGAGTATCTTTTCCACTGTCTGAATCGCATCAGGTAAAGGAATCTTGATGTCGCGGTTCTCGTAGTAGCCTCCGATCTGAGAGGCAGACTCCACTGCATTGGTGGTGCCGATCTCGAGGGCTTCCTTTAACCCATCGATGATCTTACTTTCGGATAGGCTTTGGCCTCCCCCGGCGACTTTCCTGAGGCTATTCAGAATATCACCGAACCCGGCATGGGCCGACTGAATCTGGCTGAGCCCGGAGATCAATATCAGCAACATGACGAAAAGTCGACGCATTGTCAAGACATCACCGTGCGTTCATATTCAGGCCCTTCCCTGTGCTGTATACACTGCCAAAGACATCTTGGATCAATGACAAATGACTTCTGGGTGTCGGCCTGTGCATGCAAATCTTGTCTTGCGGAAACACAATCATTATTTACCTGCCAAAGGGGAGTCCCTTGAGCAGTTCTTTGGCTTGTTCCTCCAAAGGCTTCGACTCCCCTTCTTGCGGACTCTCGCCGGGCAGGATCTTTTTTAGTTCGGACGGGAGTCGCTCTTCTAGGCCCTTTTTGATCACACCTTTAAGATCTGGCCTAAACTTAGGAGACGAAAAAGTCCCGGTCACCATGACGGGAACCATGACTCCCGAACGTTCTGCGACATCTCCCTGTCCTTTTAAGGTGGCTACAAACTTTGGCTCCACCCGGAAATCCAGGGTCTCTTCCACCAGACTGGCCTCTCCTGCCGCTAGCACACGAAGCAGGGGAGACGTGAGAGATGTTCCGGGGGTTTTCACAACACCGTTGGTGATGGTGAAGGGGGCATGAAGTTCGGAAAAATCTGTTCTGGGCCGATCCTCTTCCGCTGTTTCCGCCAGACCAAATGTGGCTTTCACGTTGCGGACCATCCCTTCCAGGTCTATGCCCACAATAGCACCATCCCTGAGAAGGAAGTCTCCTTCTCCGCTTAGCGTGCTCATAATCCTTTCCGGGTCATCCCCCGTCATGCGCATTATCACTTTGGATTGCGCTGTCCCCTCCAGGAAATCATTTTTCAACACATCCTTGAGCAGGGGGCCTACCCGGATTCCCGTCGCGTGCAGTTCCAGATTGCTCACGGCTTCGTCCCGCCGTACGTCCAAAGCCCCCTTTGACGATACATCACCGTCGTAAAGCTGAAGCGTGAAGGGGTCTATATTGAAACGACCATCTTTTCCGGAGATCTTCATATAAATATCGTGAATTTTTGCACCTTGTGCTTTCAACTTTCCCACCTTGATTGTTCCTGCCAGGATGACGCGTCGAAGAGGCGTGTAGTCGATCTTCTTTTGCTCAGCTGCGGGGGCCTCGGCCGTTTCTTCCTCTTCATCGGCTCTTTTCGGGCTAGACGGCGGCAGGTATCGATCCAGGTCGATCTCGTCCAGGTTGACATCAAAGGCCACGTCCGGTCCTGAAAAATCCTTTAGTTTGACCGAAAAGCCTATTTTTGATTGGTCTAAATCTATCGCCCCATGAGTAACTGCCACACTCTGCGGATCCCCTTTCACCTTGGCTTTGAGGGCCACGTGATCCAAGGCCTTGGCATCAGCCGTCTCAACCGGAAAGGCCTGTCCCAGGGCAGCCATCAACTTGCGAGGCGAAAATGAAGACAACGCCACGTCAAGATCAAACTCCGGGCGCGTGGCTGGGTCGACAATCTTTCCCTGCACGTTCATCTCCAATTGCGTCAAGGCCTTAACTGCCAGGACCAAAGGAATGGTGCCCTTGCCCGGCTCCTTTCCCACTGGGCCCACATGACCCTCCAGTGACAGGGGTCTGCCGTCCAGTTTGGCCGAAAGGGTAACTTGCACGGGACGATCCAAGGAGACGTCCTCAAGACGAAGGGTCAAATCCGAGATATCTTTTTGCTCCCCGTTTGCGTGGTCGATCCAAAGGACAGAACCATCCGTGATGGCGAACTCACCCACCTCAAGCGTCTCAATCGGCAGGCCTCCCGCAGGTCCGGTCTCCGGGACCCTTTTCTTCTCCTCTGGGGCTTTGGGAGATATTTGGTCTGATGGTTTTTCTATGCCTTCCCAGTTTCCTCGGCCGTTTTTGTCTCTTTCAAGAACGATGTGAGCTCCTTCCAAAATGAAGCGCTTGACCTGAACATTCCTGAACAGAAGCGGTACGAGCTTCACCCTCACCTCAAAGGATCTTACCGTCAGAAGGTCCTCTTTGTCGAAACCGGGCAGACTCCCCAGGTGAAGGTCAGCAAGTGATATGCCGGCCCAAGGAAAGAGGGAGAGAGTCAGGTCTCCGCCCAGCCTGAAGGAGCGTCCTGTGACCTCGGAGACTTGTTTTTCAATCTGAGGTTTGTACCTTTGGAGGTCTACGAATCTTGGTATGATCAAAAGGGCTGCGACTATAAGGACAGCCAAGCCTCCTACCACGACCAAAAGCCATTTGACAACTTTCTTCATGGAAAACCTCCTCGGACAAGCACGGGGCTTTGGAAACAAAAAAGTTGGCCCTCTAACTTTTTCTTGGACGCTTTGTTGAAAACCTGTTGCTTATTTAATCCCCACGGAAGCGACACAGGCGACCGCGCTTCTTGACATAGCTTTATGGTCAGCTTCACGTATTGAAGTTCCCCGTGGCAAGTCACAGGGAACGGGCGCCCTATTGAACGTTCAATAGGGACGAAGCAAAAAAGCCCCCGAAGGGACATAAACCCCTTCAGAGGCTACGTGACGGCACCCTGCGGAGATTCCTTTTCATTGCTTCCTCGAACGAAAAGGCATAGATTCTGTTGCCGGTTAGTTCAAGTTTCAATAAGTACAGATGGCATTGCATATGGTATTTGTCAACACATTTTGTGAGAATCCGCAACGTCAATCAGGGACAGAATCTATTTCATGGGGAAAAAGACTGTATATTTAGCAGCCCTCATTCCAAAAACTGCTGAGGTCGTTTGCGTGGATTCTTGGTCTGAATCAGGCTCCCCGCCGCAAGCGGCGGGGTATCAAAATGGATTTATTTCTTATATCTTTACCCAGATTTCGAAATCACGCTGTGAAGCGTTTTGCAGCTTTTGTTCATCGTTTCTTAGCGAAGCGGAACGTAAAATTGCACATTGTTTGAGGGCGGTGGCCCGAGTTTTTGCAATTTAGTGCAGCGAGCTTAGAAACGATCAAAAGATGCAAGCCAGCAAACGCGTGATTTTGAAATCGTAATGGCCTGCAAATCTCATTGCACAGTATTTTACCCCGCCGC
>JBFEUB010000037.1:0-20667 GCA_041547605.1 Desulfobacteria bacterium | reverse complement strand
GGCTAAAATATCTATGTCTGCACGAACGGCCGCACGGTTCGTACCCAGCATCACGGGCTCGGCAATGGTTTCCCCATGCACCACCACAATCTTGGCCCCAAGTGACCGAGCCTGCTCTGCTAGTGGCCCGATGTAGGGCGGTGGGATATGCGTCAACTCGATGCCCGGTATAGCCCTGATCTGCTTGACCTCATTTAACGCTTCCGTTATAGCCACAATCCGAGGGATGATGAAATCGAGGTTCGAAGCATCAGCGTGGTCCGTGATAGCAATGGCCTTTATACCAAGCACCTCTGCACGCCGCACAAGTTCAGATGGAATAAGGACACCGTCGCTGAAAATAGAATGGGTATGCAGGTCGATCACTGTCGCTCACGTCCAATCACAGGGGAGTTACAAGACACCAAAATCATTTAGGGTTTTGGGTTGCTTTTTCGGTTTCCTGGCGATGTAGATACGAAGGGGGCAGTTACCGCCCAATCAGATTGCCAAAGCTTACATCTTGTATTTGCCAAAATCTTCAGGCGAGAGCTTTTCCAGATACTCCTTCCATTTAAGCCCTTGTTCACTCTTGTCAAATGCCACAGGCTCTCCATCCAGTTGCTTTGATTTCTGAAGCACCTTGTCATCAACGAATATAGGGCAACCAGCCCTAAGGGCTAATGCAATGGCATCGCTAGGACGGGCATCCATGTTGTATGACTGGTTATCAAAAGAGAAATAGATCCGTGCAAAGAATGTGTTATCTTTCAGATCGCACACTTCAATCTTAGAAATATTTATCTTTAACATATCGACAAAATTCTTGAACAGATCATGGGTCATGGGACGAGCAAAGCGAACACTCTCAAGTTCTGTGGCAATGGCCGTCGCCTCAAGGATACCAATCCAAATGGGAAGTGCGTGATCCCCCTCAACAGATTTCAAAATGACAATAGGAGAGTTTGAAACCTGATCAACCGTTAAACCAGAAACCTTCATTTCATGCAGCATGTGACAATCCTCCATTTTCGCCAGCGTATTCTCGGTGGCCCTCGTCAACAGGATCCCCAAGCAAGGAATGTGAAAATGCTTCTACAATTCTTACCAACAAGACCTGCCCTACCCGCACTTGGCTGTCGCCATCATTTGCAAAGTTAACAATCCTGTTGCAAAGCGTGCGTCCTGTCAACTGATTAGGCGATTTCTTGCTGGTACCATCCACTAGGACCTCCTGAATGGTCCCCACCAATGCCTCGTTCTTTTTCAGCGTAACGCCGTTTTGAAGCTCCAACAGGGTACTTAAGCGTTCACCGCTCACGGCGTCTGGGACCTTATCGGAAAGCTTGGCAGCTGGCACGTTTGGACGATCAGAATACTTGAACATAAAGAGGCTGTCAAATTTTACCTGTTGGACAAGATCCAAGGTTGCTTCGAAATCAGTGTTTTGTTCTCCTGGAAAACCAACAATGATATCAGACGTTATTGCAATATCGGGCTGCACATCCCGTAGTTTTTCGACTTTCTCGAAATAGAAGCCCCTTGTATACCCCCTATTCATGCGCCTTAGAATCCTATCCGACCCCGACTGAACCGGAAGATGAATATGAGGCACAAGCTTGTCCAATTTCGCAAATGCCTCTATCAACCGATCCGACAGATCCTTGGGATGCGAGGTGGTGAAACGTATGCGGCGCAATCTCCCGATATCATTTATCTTTTCAAGGAGCCCCGGAAAATCACATCCATGGCCGTTCTTCTTGCCGTATGCGTTCACATTCTGGCCAATGAGTGTTACTTCAGGAATACCATGTTCTAACAAGAGCCGTGTTTCTTGAAGTATTTCCTCGGGAGTCCGGCTAATTTCACGCCCTCTCACATAGGGTACGACACAATAGGTACAGAAGTTGTCGCAACCCTGCATAATGGTCACAAAAGCTGTTGCACGGCTGGTTCCAAAGATTGGTGCAGGAACACACAGCAGTTCCGACGCCCCTCTTGGATTTATGTCAACGACCCGTTTCTTTTGACCTTCGACCTGCTGTACAAGTAAGGCAAGACGCCCAAGGGCAAAGGTGCCAAATACGATATCAATCTGCGGTGCCCGTTCAATAAGACGATATCCTTCCTGTTGGGCCACACATCCACCCACACCAATGATCAGATCCGGCTTGAGACGTTTCAATCGCTCAAGGCGGCCCAAGAGGCTGTAAACCTTGTGCTCGGCCTTTTTACGAATCGAACACGTATTTAACAGAATCAGATCGGCACGATCCTGTCGTGCAGTCGGCCTGTAGTTCAGCGGGGCTAGATGTCTCAGCATCTGCTCGGAATCATAAACGTTCATCTGGCAGCCCATGGTGATTATATGGACACGTTTTTGCTTCATAGTGTGATCGCTCTCTCGCCCGCCCTCTTCTCTCTAGAGACCCTATAGGCATCACAGAGCGTTTCTGTCCGATTCTTCGAAGAAAATCCCACCCACACACTCCGGTAAATTAGGGCCCTTTAAGCAACGATTTGCGAGAGACAGCGTCCGTAGGTATTAACTACGGCTCCTTTTCCGGGGAAACCTCCCCATGTATCGTGATCGACCTGATGTCCTCCAAGGCAATCCTAAAGTCCCCGTAAGAAAACTTTCCATAGCAAACTGTGTCCTTGAGCACAACAACAGGGACCATTGCACCGTCTTTCAACCGGACCTCGGCTGTCAACGTCCCCTCTTTCATTGTGAAACCCATCGACCTAACCTTATCAAGGTGGATGGAGATATCGGCATCACCCATTTTGCCAGAAATAAACGTCTGGCCACCGAAGCTGAACTTCTCAAGACGTGTGACTATATCCGATTGATCTACGACTGTGGCAGCATAATTTGTTGCCGGCTCCGGTGCCTCTACCGAGAGAGGGGTTCCAAGGTTACCCATTCCGACTAGACATATGTAGATCAGCGCGGACACTCCCACAAACGCCGCCCTTCTCATACCGCCTCCTCGGCTATAATGACCATAGTCGTGTTCATTGCCACTGCACAGTTTGTTACCTTACTATACCATGAGAAGCCATTTCAAAACCTCATTGTGAGCCCTCTGACGTGGGCCGTTCCCTTCGTTCTCGTGGGTACCCCAAAAACCTCATCAGGCGCGTTCCGAGGAGTTGTGCATGCAAAGGTGTAAGAAATATCGATTTTGACCATATATGCGCATTTACTATTTAGATTTGTTACGGATTGTGTGCCTCGTGTTTCCGGTTTATCCCAAGACTCTATGAACCGAAATGGGATCTTCCACAGGTTCGATTCTTACCTGTCTCTGAAGATCCTGAATAATCATGTCTACCATGCTTTGGCAGCCGGGTCCTATGTGCAGTACAACCAATCCTTCCGACGGATCTATGGTCCTGAGTATGGCAACCCCGTCGTATCCCTCCAAAACAAACTTCAAGAAATGAATCTGCCGCCGGTCTATACGATAATACCTTCTTACCGTGTTTCCCACCGTGCGAAAGCGTTCTGTTTGTCTCATACCAAAACACGCAACAATATCTTCCGAACAGAATAAACTATATTTTCTTCAAGAAACTAACACCAATTCCTCCCCCTTTCAATGAAAAAAGCCCTATTGTACAAATCCCATCTTTAGGCTATACAAGGTCACCATGCAAAAGAACTGGAATATCCTTTCAACTGATCCCAAACAGATATCTAAATTGGTTGAACACCTTGGCTGTCATCCGGCGGTCGCGGCTGCTCTCATTAACCGCGGCATCCACAACGCAGCCCATGCTTCAAGATTTCTTGAGCCCTCCCTTGCCCATGCCCGATCCCCTTTCTTAATGAAAGACGCGGACCGGGCGGTTGAGCGTATTCTGCAAGCTATTCGTCGCCGTGAGAAAGTGCTCATCTTTGGGGACTATGATACGGATGGCATTACTGCTACGGCACTTCTGTCTGAGTTTCTGAGGTATCTGGATGCTGACGTGGATTGCTATATCCCGAATCGTCTTAGCGAAGGTTATGGGTTGAGCCGGGATCATATTGAAAAGCGCGCTATCCCGGATGGTATCGGCCTTATAGTAACCGTGGATTGCGGGATAAGCAGCTTTGAGGCTGTCAGCGCGGCCACCCACGCCGGGATCGATGTCATTATAACAGATCATCACGAATCTCCCTCCGTGCCACCAGCGGCAGCTGCCGTTTTGAATCCGAAACAGCCTGACTGCCCTTCCGGCTTTTCGTGGCTCGCCGGGGTGGGTGTAGTCTTCAACTTGATTCTTGCGCTTCGCAAAAGGCTTCGGGACGACGGTTTCTGGAGTGAGCGTCCGGAGCCAAACCTGAAGGCAGCATGCGACTTGGTGGCCCTCGGCACAATAGGGGACATGGTCCCGCTTGTAAGCGAAAATCGTATATACGTGAAAGCTGGATTCGAAGTGCTCGCTTCTAATCCCCGTCCAGGTATTAAGGCCCTGTTGCACGTTTGCAGGTTGCGGAATCGCCCCTTGAATACCAGAGACCTCGCCTTTAAAATCGCCCCCCGGCTGAATGCAGCCGGAAGACTGCGTCATGCATCAACAGCGTTGAGGCTTCTTACAACTTCGGACGTGGAGACAGCTCGCGCCATTGCCAAGGAACTTAACCAGCAAAATACCAAAAGACAGGAAATTGAACATCGCATATTCTCAGAGATCGACCAGCACCTTAAAAAAACACCTCAGTTATTAGAACAAAGAGCGCTAGTCTTGGACCAGAAAGGCTGGCACCGGGGCGTGATTGGAATCGTGGCGTCCAGACTGGTTGAGAGATATAATCGACCTGCTGTTGTCATCTCAGTGGCTGATGGCATAGGAAAAGGCTCTGCCCGAAGTCCTGATGGGTTCGATTTATTTGCGGGCCTGCACGACTGCGCTCGGCACTTGGAAAAATTCGGAGGCCACAAGGCAGCAGCAGGGCTCACTTTGAAAGCCGAAAACATCCCGGCCTTCCGGAGAGACTTTGAAAGCATTGTCTACCAGAAAACGAAGCCGGAGGATTTTGTACCTGAACTGGTTATTGACGGCGAGATGTCTGCATCTGATGTCTCTGCTGAGCTCGCAGACGAACTGGAAGCACTTGCACCTTTTGGGACAGGGAATCCAGAGCCCCTTTTCATGATCTCACATGTAAATATCCTTTCCACCCGTGTGGTTGGAGCCCATCATTTGCAGATGCGATTACGCCTTCCGAATCCGCCGAAATTGATACAAGCAAAACCACTTGATGCAATCCTTTTCAACCAGCGCGCTATGGCCCCCGAACCCGGACATTTCTATCATGTGGTCTGTCATATTCGCTGGAACCGTTGGCAAGATCAAAAAAGGATTCAACTGGTCATTAGAGACTGGCGAACTGTCCATTGATAACTGTGCGTTGTCCCTTGCAAAACAGTTGGCCAGACAACCGTGAGCCTTGACAGCTTCTGCATTACTTACCGCATCCAATATCATGCTCCCCGGGCAACGTAACGTCATGTTGAAGCTCCGTGCAGTCCCGATGAATCCCGATAACTCAGGACAGGTCCGGACAGGGGATGCGCTCGCTGTTGCAGTTCAAAGAACTCACGGTACGGCTATCATTAAAACGCGTGGATACAAATTATCCGTCTCCTGCGTAACTATAGACCGCTAACAACGGACCAGTGCCGTGAATCGAAACTGGTATTGTCTTGCAATCTTCCACTTTTTTGTCTATAAGATACCTTGGGGTTGAGGTCTTACACGATGGCAAAAATATTTCGCCCGAGCAGAGGTGAATCAAGGATTCTTTCCAGGATTGAAACTTCCAAGGAACGAGCCCGTCAACTCGCCATCCAACAAACGAAAAATGTCTTGGAGCCTCTCAGCAATGCCGTATCCATGAAACTTATTGAGGAAAAATTGATTCAAACAAACAGTAAGGAAGAAATTGAAAAACAGATTGCAGCCTCACTTGAAAAATTAACCCGTTCAGATGCATTTGAGATTGACTACCAAATTGCCCCCTTCAGATCCCTTGTGCCACGTCCGCACATCGTGAGTCTTTACTTAACAGCCTTCGTCGTAGAGCAGCTGATCAACCACAGAAGCGTTGAGGACATTTACGGTTCTGATGAAGAAATCTATAATTGCATTAACCGCCAGGTTTCCAGATTCATCCTTCAATGAGGCCCTCCTTTCATCCCAGGCTGGTTAACCCCCCCCTTGAAGATCCGGCGCTGTTCATACCGTTTGTCTACCAGAAGCGTGCTATGCTTTTTGATATGGGAGATCTGTACCGCTTACCAGCAAAAGACATGTTGAAACTCACGCACGGATTCGTAACCCACACCCACATGGATCATTTTGCGGGTTTTGATACCCTCCTGCGTTCCTTCCTGGGACGCCAGAAGGCCTTCCATGTCTTTGGTCCCGCAAACTTTCTTGAAAATATTGAGGGGAAGTTGGCAAGCTACACCTGGAACCTAGTTGAAAACTACGGCTATACCTTGTCCCTCAAAGCTACCGAGGTGCATCCAACGCATACGATCACCCAAGTCTATGACTGCAAAAAGGGATTTCAGGCCGAGCAGGCGCCGGTGGAGGCCTCTTTTGACGGGTTGCTTCTGGCAGAACCTGCCTTTTCAGTCTATGCCATACACTTGGACCATAAGGTCCCGTGCCTGGGCTTTAATCTCCAGGAACGGTTTCATATTAATATCATGAAGGACAGCCTTAAAACGCTCGAGATACCGGTGGGCCCATGGCTGAGACAGTTTAAGGAAACACTGTATGAAGAGCATGACCCGGAAGAAGATTTTCAGGTCGTGTGGAAAGAGGCTGGACAAGAGCGCAAGCTTGCGTTCCGGTTGGGTGAACTTTCAAACCAAATCGCCCATATTTCACCAGGGCAGAAGATTACTTATATTGTTGATGTTCTTTACAGCCATGGAAACGCTGAAAAGATCATCGGTTTTGCCCGTGATGCCGATCACCTTTTCATCGAGGCTGCATTTCTTGACACAGAGATGGACGTTGCACGCAACAAGTATCACCTCACCGCAAAACAAGCAGGCATCCTTGCCAAAAAAGCAGGTGTCAAGCAATTCACCGTATTCCATTTCTCGCCCAGATACGCCCACACAGCACATTTGCTGCAAGAAGAGGCGAATCGGGCCTTTGCCGGAGCATAGCTTCCATAACCCATCTCAAAAATGCCTCTAAAACCCCATAGCGGCGTTGCGGGTCGGCTCAAAATGCTCACATACTCCATGTATGCTGCGATTTTTCGCCACCCCGCGCCTTGCCCTAAACCCTCATCTATATTTTTGAGGTGCGTTATAGAGAGCTATTGGCCAGGACTTTTTATTTCAGCCCGGGTAAGGACACCTGGGCGGATGTCTTTAGTGTAGTGCTCGATACCTGCTGCGATGGCATCGGCTATGTCGTCCTGGTAACCAGAAGTATTTAACCTGCGGCACTCTCTCGGATTGGTTATGAAGGCAACCTCCACAAGTATGCACGGCATCTCAGCCCCCATCAGAACATAAAAAGGCGCCTGTTTCACGCCGTTGTTTTTGACATCGCCATATCTTGGTCTCAACTTCTTAATCATGGCGTCCTGAACGCAGCCAGCAAGGCGTATCGATTCCTCTTGCTTGGCATTTTTCATCAAGTCGCTCAAGATGTCCTCAAGGTCGCTGATATTCTTTGCGGAGATAGCGTTTTCCCGCGCAGCCACTAAGATCGCATCCTCATCCGTGGCCAGATTCAAGAAATAGGTTTCAATGCCACGACTCCCCATCTTATTATGGGCATTGGTGTGAATAGAGATAAAAAGGTCAGCATTATTTGTATTGGCGATAGCGGTGCGTTCTTCAAGGGAAAGATACGTATCTGCGTTGCGCGTGAGTGTAACCTCGCATCCAAGCTTTTGACGAATACTTCCCATAAGTCTCTCGGCAACCTCCAAGGTCACATTCTTTTCCACCAAATCCTTCAAGTATCCAGAGGCTCCAGGATCCTTGCCCCCATGTCCAGGATCAACAACTATTCGCTTTACCCCGAGGGCCAGCTGTCTAGCCAGGGCACCCTTAGGTACTTTGACACCCCGCTCTTCCATTCCGTTCCTGACGGGCCTCTTAGATGCGGTCTTCAAAGGCACACCCCTGACATCGATGACAATGCGAAAGGGGTTGCGCAAAGAGAAAACTTTGAAATGATCCGCAGACCTGATGACCAGAACGATCCGGACCGCGTCCGGACCCTGTTCACTCACACGCGCATCACTGAGCAGAGCACCTGAGATCGGAACAAATGGCTTTACCCCCTGGCCAATGCGTGCGCGGTTCAGGTCAATATAGAGGCGTTCAGATTTCTCGATGGCAGGATCCTCTTTCAAAAAGCGGTGAATATAGCGCACTTCAGATTCCACATCAATAACGACCCGGGTGTATGTGGGGCTTGACCAAAAACGTATTCCTTTTACTTCAGCGAGCCGCCCTTTTTGAAGTTCGGAATTCGTCTTTTGACCATTTATTTTTTTGGTCAACGCGTCAATGGCTCTGTTTGCTTTGGACCGGTGCGGGCTCTCTGGAAAACGCTTCAGTAGGCGGCTAAAATAATCAACGGCCTCATGTTTATCATGTATGCTGCCAGAAAACTCATACAGCTTCGCATACAGGTGTGCTGCCATGAAAAGGGCGTCATCTGCCCTTGTTCCGTTCGGTTGCGCTACATACACAGACCGAAACCCTTTTATGCACGTCATCCAGTGACGTCGGATCTTCTGCTTCTGAGGATCTTTCAGGAGTTTTTGAAAACGTAATTCAGCGAGACGATAGTCCCGTTCGATTTGATCCCCAGTAGCTAACGCCGGATATAGAGTAGACACGAAAAGAAAAGTAAGAAGAAACAAAGGTGTGGGACAAGCTCGGAAAGACAGACGCGATCTCAAGTAGCTATTCAACCTCATTGAGGCCGAAAGCAAGGGTCTCGACCCAAAGGGTAGGTTTCTTACGCTCACTGCCCCTCGCCCATAGCTCACAGCCAATTATATGGTTACAGGTCATTCAATAGTTCTTTTAAAGCGTTTAGCGCGTTTAAGGCTTCAAGAGGTGTCATATTGGAAAGATCCATTTTTCTTAAGCTATGGATCAAAGCTTCACCTGGGCTCTTAAAGAGGGAAAGCTGAACACTTGCGTCCTCGCCAGCTGACCGCTCGGAACGTGCTAGGACTGGTTCTCCTGTGCCGTTTAGTTCACCACTTTCTATGTTCTTTAATATCTCTTTGGCCCGCACCAAGACCCGGGGAGGAACGCCGGCCAAGCGAGCCACTTGGATGCCATAGCTTCGATTCGTGCCGCCTTCAACCAGCTTCCTCAAGAAAATTACCTCTTCATTCCATTCCTTAACAGCAACGTTGTAATTCTTCACGCGAGGCTTGGTAAGGGCCAAGTCCGTTAACTCATGATAGTGCGTCGCAAAAAGCGTCCTGATCCCGTGGTCTTTCCAGTCGTGGAGATATTCTGCCACAGCCCAGGCTATACTCAGACCGTCAAAGGTGCTTGTGCCCCTGCCGATCTCGTCCAAAATGACCAAACTCTTTTCTGTGGCGTTATTCAGGATGTTAGCGGTCTCCTGCATTTCCACCATAAAAGTGCTCCGGCCTTCGGCCAAGTTGTCCAGCGCCCCAACTCGGGTGAAGATTCTATCGACGATTCCAATGGAAGCCTCCTCGGCTGGAATGAACGAACCCATCTGTGCCATCAATACCAGCAGGGCTGCCTGACGCAAGAGCGTTGACTTTCCTGCCATGTTTGGTCCGGTAATTATGCACACCTGTCGTTCGCTATGATCCATCTGAATCGTGTTAGGCACGAACCGTTCTGATGACACTAATTTTTCAACCACTGGATGACGGCTCTCCTTCAAGAAGAGGCTGTCGCCGCCGTGCACTATCGGTTTTACATACCCGTTTTGATCAGCCACTTCAGCCAATGCCAGCAAAACATCCACGTTTGACACAACGTCAGCCATCTTGGCAATGCGGCGATGACTCTGAGCCACGTTTTCCCTGACCACGCAAAACAGCTCATATTCCAACTGGATTTGTTTTTCCTCGGCTCTCAGCACTTTGTTCTCATACGTCTTGAGGTCCTCGGTAATGTAGCGCTCGGCGTTGACCAGGGTCTGCTTGCGCACATAGTGCGCTGGCACGGATTTAATATGGCTCTTCGAGATTTCAATGTAGTAACCAAAGACTTTGTTGAAGCCAACTTTCAAGGTATTGATCCCCGTGGCCTGACGCTCCTTTGCCTCTAAACTTGACATCCAATCTTTGCCATCACGACTGCACCGAATGAGTTCATCAAGCCCCTTATCAAAACCCGGCTTAATCATACCGCCTTCGCGCGTGCTAAGGGGCGGATCATCAGAGATGGCGTCCTCAATGAGACCAGCCACGTCGGCCAAGTCATCCCACTTTGAGGTGATCTCAGCAAAAAGCGGGCTTGGAAGCCGGTTGAGCAAGGTCCGTACCTCAGGAAGACTCTCAATGGAGTGTTTCAAGGCTACCAGGTCTCGCGCATTGCATCGATTGAGCGCAATCCTAGCATTTAAGCGCTGCAAATCATGTATCTCTTGCAATGCCTGTCTCATCGAACGCCGCACAGACAGGTTCTCTTTGGCCTTTTCTACGGCATCGGATCGACGTTTAATTTGCTCAAGATCCAAGAGAGGGTACTGAAGCCATGTGCGCAGCAATCGCGCACCCATGGCTGTGACAGTCTGATCCATGATGCCAAGAAGGGACCCGCGTTTCGCACCGGACCATATGGTTTCAAAGAGTTCCAGGTTTCTCTTGCTGACCTCATCTACAACCATAAATTCAGAAAGGCCGTAGGAGGTAATCCCGGTGATGTGTACGAGCTCCCCCTTTTGCGTCTCATCCACATAGTGCAGTAGGCCACCGGCGGCTGCAATGCCAGCTCGCCACTCATGACAACCAAACCCTTCCAAAGAATGGGTGTTGAATTGCTTCAGAAGCCGTGCCCGGGCTGATTCCAGTTCAAACCGATTATCCGCCAGGAAATTCAGCGAGGTTTCCCCAAGGTTTCCTGTCAGCACCTTGATTTCATGTGAATCGCGATGCGACTCAGCCAGAAGGGTTTCACTTGGTTCTATACGTCGGCACTCGTTTGCCACCTTGTCAAAATCGCTCGACTCGGTGACCCTGAAGGTCCCCGTAGAAATGTCCAAGTGAGCGATACCGTATCGACTCTGCCATAAAAACAGGGCCATGAGAAAATTATTGGAACTTGCATCCAGTATCTCTGTATCAACCACCAACCCGGGGGTAATCACCCTCACCACGTCGCGCTTCACAAGTCCTTTGGCCTTTACCGGATCCTCAACCTGTTCACAAATGGCTACCTTCAACCCCCGCTCGATAAGCCGGGCAATGTAGCCTTGGGCGGCGTGGTGGGGAACACCACACATGGGAATCGGTTCTTCGTCTTGTTTATTCCGGGAAGTCAGGGCGATTTCCAGGATTCGGGATGCTTTCTTTGCATCCTCAAAGAACATCTCATAAAAATCGCCCATGCGATAAAATAGAATGGCATCAGGATACTGCTGCTTGATCGTAAGATATTGCCGAACCATCGGGGTGGCTTTAACCATGGCAACAGTACCCGCAGGACCTAGTCCGGGTTAGACATTCTCGGTTTCTTGGAAAGGAGGGGTTCGTTGCTGGGGAGACAGGTTTTTGAGGACCTTTATTTCTTCTTCCAACTTGGACATTCTTTCAAGGTGGCTCTTTATCTCACCTCTCATCTTATAGCGACCACTCAGCCCATGAAAATACGACACAAGAAGACCCATAAGAAAGAATGCCACGAAGTACATAGACAGGAGAATCGGGCCGGTTTCATATTTCCATACCAACAGGTTTACCCTCATAGATTCTGTCTGAGTAAACACAGCAATATTCTGATAAACCACAAGTATTATGAAGATAGCCACCAGAGCCAACAGCACCAGCTTAAACGATTTCATTTCGAATCCTCCTTAAAATTCAGCTGATTCAGCCTAATTTTTCAAAATGTGGTTTAAGGTTACGATACGTAGCTTCAAGATGCTCAGGAATCACCCGCACCTCGGCAAATACGGTCATGGCATTGGTATCCCCGTGCCATCGGGGAACAATGTGAAAATGAAGATGCTGCTCCACACCGGCGCCAGCCACAACGCCAAAGTTCAGGCCCACATTAAATCCATCTGGCTTCATCACTTCTTTTAAGATGCCCATGGAGTCATTGACCGTCTTCAGAAGGTCACCCATCTCTTCCTTTGTCATCTCATCCAGCGTCGATATATGTTTCTTGGGAGCGACTAAGAGATGTCCATTGATATAAGGATATTTATTCATCATGACCATGGAGAGTGCCCCCCTGTAAAGGGTTTGGTTGCTTTTCTCCGACAACGCAAGGCAAAATATGCACTCCTTTTCCTTTTCGCCCAGAATGTACTCCATCCGCCAAGGAGCCCACAGTGTCTTCACGATTTCCACCTCAGCAAGAAATATGTCTATAGAGACCGCTCTACCAATTCTCGGAAATAGATTTGGAATCTACATGGCTCTCGCATAATGCAACATTCTTCTGAGAATCGCTATACACATTGACGCCAGAGCCAATGGAGTTCTCGACAGTATGATAGCAGCCTTAGCCGAAAAGACAACCCAAAAATTGATCAAGTCAGTGATTGAAACTCCCTGCAGCAAGCCTTGTTACATCCTGCGTCGCTGCTGTCCGAAGGGGGATTGGAGCCCCCGCAGTCCGAATAAATCCGGATAGTTCGGGAAAGGTGCGGACAGGTAATGTGTTGGCTGTTGCAGTTCAATGAATTAACGGAGGCACGCTATCAAATCATGCGATTCATTACATGATTTCTCACGTAATACGCACCTACCCTCTGCTACAAACAAAGCGGGCTAGCAAACTTTATTATCTATATATCGGGGAATTTTTGTTGTCAAGGCGCAATATATTGTGGAAGTTTCTCCTGCAGACACTTTGTGCCTTCTATGTTTTCAGAAGGTGGAACATATTGGGTTTGGGTCCATGCCTCAAAGGCAAGGGGAAGTAACTCCGAGCATTGAGAGCCAAGACAAAGGGCAAGATGAAAGACGCCACAGCACCTTTTCATGTATGCGCATGAAAGGGCGACATCTTGTGGGCTTATGTGGATTAAAGGAAATCCCAGGTGAAGGTCGTTGTTCTCTTCTCTATGTCTTTACTTCGCATGCGAAAAAAAATTTTTCGCCACAGACCCGAGACTTCCTTTCTTGGGATACAACCTCACCTGGACGATTCGTTAAGGCAGGTTATCCCAAGTTACCTCTTAGCTCTTTTGCAATACACATATGAGCAGAACAGCCCCAGTAATACGAATGACCGTAAAAGACCACACCACATCATATCTTTAGGCTCACGCGGGCAAAAACCTCAGGAGATAGTGGAACCTGAGAGCCCGGTTAACTGCACATAGCCCCGATCTGTTCCTCAATTTCTTGAGTACAGGCGGCCCGTTCCTGCTCCGGCACATCTATGTTTATTGTGTCCGTTGCCAAATCCATCTTCAAAGTTCCTCCATGTCTTTCCACAATCTTTCGAATGAGATACAGAGACGTGGCACGGAGTTGTGCCTTTTCGGCCCTTGACCACCCACTTGGGCTTTTACGAACGCAGTGGGATACCACCTTCGATGTATTTTCGTGTCTCATTTTAAGTCGGAAGTTTAACCGTAAATTTTATCCGGAAGAATACCGATCTCTTGTGGAAAAAATAATCCAGGACAATACTGATTTTTCAACTAGGAAATACCCGTTCTTTATAGAAAAAATACCAATAAAAACGTAACCGGCAAGGGAGCGATAGCATGAACCTCAAGCAGACGTTATGGATGGCCGGTTTACCGACCTATCCGTTGTCATGGGCGCGAAATTGAAGCTACAGTAAGACGTGATCTATGTGCTTGGGATGCGACATATTGGGGCAAGCTATTGGGGACAGGATAGAACCTATCTCAAAAAAAAATTGCCCATGGCGGCGTTGCGAAACGGCTGAAAATGCACACATACTACGTGTATGCTCTGCTTTTTCGCCGCCCCGCGCCTTGCCCTGAACCCTAGATTCTAATGATTCTGCTTCTTAGCGATCAAGATACGAAGGGGATACTTACAATAATGGACATGACCTATCAGCATGGAGTATGGGCACTCATGAGGATCTTCTTCCAAACACTCAACGAATCTTTCTATTCCAACATCTCTGGCTTGGCAGAGGTTATCGATTCTCTGCTTATGGCATCTGCAACCCTCAGGGTAGGCGTCTATCGGTTTATCTCTGTCCTTCTCGGATTCTTTGTCCATCTGCAACACCCAGAACGAAACAACAGAAAGATGTTACGGATAAATAATCGAATGCCTGGGGGATGTCAAGGTAGCAAACAGAAAAGCCCCCTCCTCCCTTTTTCCAGGAAAATGGCACGTCCAGCGTCTCCATCGACGACTTGTGTACCAGGCTTTGGTCCGGTCCAGTTTACGCTAAGTCCATGCAATGGCAATAACAAGTGCAGACAATGAGCCGATATCTTGACAACATGACAGGGCCTCAACCCATTAGCGGTCTTAAGAAATCCGCGTGAGCTCCACATTCCCCCAAAAGCCGATCTTACTGTCCACGATGACAACAATACCTAAAACGCCTTCTATCTTTTGCCCGAACGCAATCGCTGCCTCAATCTCGTGCGGGCTCGACACTTTGTTTCCGATAGCTGTAGCGGCAGCGTCCGCAAGTGCTGCCGAGTCTGAAATCACAACGGCTGCATCGGCTCTTCCAAGGCTAAGGGAATGACCCAACGTCCCCGAAGACGTACACACGGCCACGGGACTTTTCGGCGAGTCGATACGCACCCCAATCTTGTTGCTCAAGGGAGATTTGCCGGCAAAAATGGCCGCGACTAGAGGGAAGCCCGTCTTTATGAAGATATCTCCGCCATTTTCAACAACCACATCCTTGCTGTATGATAGAAGGTCTCTGCCCACGTACTCTGCAATGGCCCCTGCGACACCAGCCATTGGGCCGACACCGGCCTTTTGGCTAGCCGCGATCATGGTTCTGACAATAGGCGGTGCCAGTTGATCCCGGGGCCATGGGACCATCGCACGGACAAATTCTGGATGCTGTTCAAGGTAACGTTCAAGGGGAATTCTGTATCTCAAAACAAGATCTTTCGTTTCGGTTTCAAGTGGTTTGTCGGCCCTAACAAGTAGATCCGTCTCCTTGACCACAACCCGGAAATTGGCCAATTTCTTGTGTGAAACAAGACTGCGATAAGTGCGATATTGAGGCGGTTTCATATACAAATAATGACGAGGTCGAACAGCCGCGTGGTTAAGCAATAATTATTGGAAGCTTAGCGCGATTACTCGCTCACTTCAGGATGAACTGGACGTCTCGTTTGGCTTCACTGGGCACAGACACTTTTAACGGCATTGTAGCCCAAAAATTGGTTTACCGCCTCAGTCAAGCCTTGCCCAGCTTTTACCTTCAGGCTATCGGGCAGGGCAATGATGGTGTCAGTTCTTTGGGGGATCAGGAGATGAAGAAATGCACTGCAAGACCCTTTGTGTTGCTTCAAGATCGCGCACAGCTCTTGAAGACTCTCTTTGTTGAGACTGGTCATGTCGAGGTTAAAATGTACACTGGCTGTCCAGGTTTCTTCGGCGTTATCTATCGGAGCGACCATATCGGCCAGAACCTTGCTTGACTTTTCGTCTCTCGCAATGCGACCTTCGACCATAATGACTGAGTCCTTATCTATGAGATCTGTTACCTTGGAATATAGCGAGGCAAAGAGTGTGACCTCTGCAAAACCGTTTAAATCCTCCAACGTTACAAAGGCCATGACCTCCCCTTTCCTGTCATGATAGAGTTTGAAGTCCCGAACGATGCCCCCTATGCGAACAACACGACCCTCTGAAAAGTCCTGAAGCTTCACCGTGTCTGCATTGGCGAATTTATTGAGTACTGACTCATACCTGGCGAGAGGGTGTCCGGTTATGAAAAAGCCAAGGGATTCCTTCTCATAGTTCAGAAGCTCACTCTCGTTCCACTCTCCGATGTCGGGAAATGGGGGATAGATCGTGTCGTGGCCATCCGTTGCCATCGCTTCAAAAAGGGTAAATTGGCCGTTCATGCGATCCCTTTGGGTCTTTTGACCGACTTCCAACGCCTCGTCCAGCACTGATATCATCTGAGACCGCCTTGCCCCTGTCGAATCAAAAGCCCCGGCCTTAATGAGGCTCTCAACGACGCGTCGGTTGACCTTTCTGTGGTCTACCCGTTCGCAGAAATCGAACAACGACTTAAAGGGCCCGCCCTCTTTTCGAACCTCAAGAACAGAGTCTATGGCCCCCTGCCCGACATTCTTGACGGCTGCCAAACCAAAACGAATCTTGCCCTTCACTACCGTGAAATTCATCTCGCTCTGGTTAATATCAGGGGGTAAGACCTCAAGCTCTTGACTGCGACATTCGGCGATGTATTTGACGATGTCTTCAGTCGAGTTCATCTCGCTTGTTAACAGGGCAGCCATGAATTCAACCGGAAAATGCGCCTTTAGATAGGCCGTCTGAAAGGCAATCATGGCATAGGCAGCACTGTGGGCTTTGTTAAAACCATAGCGTCCAAATGTCTCCATCTGATCAAAGACCTTTTCTGCTTTGTCCTGATTCATTCCTTTCTTCTTAGCCCTCGAGAGAAATCGTTCACGCTCTTGAGCCATGATCTGGTGGATCTTCTTGCCCATGGCTTTTCTGAGGTTGTCTGCCTCGGCCATAGAATAGTCTGCAAGCACACTAGCAATATTCATGACCTGTTCTTGATACACGATGACACCATAAGTATCCTTGAGGATAGGTTCCAGCTCTGGAAGAAGGTACGTTACCGGAACGCGACCATTTTTTCTCTTGACAAACTCATCGTGCATGCCACTGTCCAGGGGTCCGGGACGGTAAAGGGCAACCAAGGCAACGATATCCTCAAAACAAGCTGGTTTAAGGCGTAAAAGGAGGTCTTTCATGCCCGAGCTTTCCAGCTGAAACACACCTATGGTCTGGGCAGAACTCAAAAGTTGATAGGTCTTCTCGTCCGTCAAGTTTAGATGTGCTAGGTCTGGTGGCACGCCACCTCGTTTGCGTACGATGTCGCATGCACCCTTCATCACAGTGAGATTGCGCAGTCCCAGTAGATCGAACTTGGTCAATCCGACCTTTTCCACCGCCTTCATGTCATATTGGGTAACAACCTCGCCTTTCTTGCCTCGGGCTAACGGCAAGTATTCCACCAACGGCCTGTCTGCAATGACTACCCCGGCAGCGTGGGTTGACGCGTGCCTTGGCAAACCCTCTAAAGCCTGGGCAATCACAAAGAGGTCTTTGACATAGGGCTTTTCCTCAGCCAGATCTTCCAGCTTATGCTCCTGGGAAATGGCTTGCTGGATGCTTATGTTTAGCACCTCCGGTATCATCTTGGCAATTCTGTCAACTTCTCTCAAAGGGATATCAAGCGCCCTTCCCACATCTCTTATCACCGCCCTTGCCTGCATCTTCCCAAAAGTGATGATCTGGGCCACGTAATCCGGGCCGCCGTACTTCTCCACCACGTACCTGAAGACGGCCTCTCGGCCCTCAATGCACAAATCAACATCGATGTCAGGAAGTGTTTTGCGTTCAGGATTTAAGAATCGTTCAAATATCAATCCATACACAATCGGATCAAGGTCAGTAATCTTAAGGGCGTAAGCGACCAAGCTGCCAGCCGCAGAACCGCGGCCTGGGCCTACCGGGATGTTTGACTCCCTGGCAAACCGAACAAAGTCCGCAACTACCAGGAAATAGCTGGAAAAGCCCATCCCCCTGATCACGTCTAGCTCCCGGTCAAGACGCGCGTGGTACTCCTGACTGCTTCGAGGAGCAAAGTCGGGGACCCTTGTGCGCATTTCCTCCAATCGCACTTCCAATCCCTTTCTAGCCTCGCGTTCTAAGTATTCATCCACATTGGAAATCGCACTCTTTTCGGAGGTGAATTCCCCCGACTCAGGGCGAAATCTGGGAAAATGATGCGACTTGAAATCAAGTTCCACGTTGCACCGATTCCCAATCTCCATCGAGCGTTCTATCGCGCCTGGATAGTCTCGAAAATCGTGCTGCATTTCTTCTGGAGACTTGAAATAAAGTTGATCAGTCCGGAACTTGAGACGCTTTGTCTCTTGGACGGGTTTACCAGTCTGGATGCATAATAGGACATCATGGGCACGGGCGTCCTCTGGATCCAAATAGTGGCAATCATTCGTAGCCACCATCGGTATTGAGAGCGTCTGGCTCATTTCCCGCAAGGCATGGTTGACGGTGTCCTGGGCCTGGATGCCATTATTCTGAACCTCCAAATAGAAATTGCCCTCTCCGAAAATAGCCTGATAGGCCCGTGCGGCCTCAGCAGCCTTATCCATGCGACCTTCCTGAATCAGACGAGGAATCTCTCCATGGAGACAACCACTCAGGGCGACTAAGCCCCTGCTCCAATGGCCAAGGATCTCTTTATCCACTCTGGGCCGGTAGTAGAAACCCTCCAAATGCGCCGCAGAAGCCAGCCTGCAAAGGTTTTGGTATCCTTCCTTATTTCTTGCCAACAATATAAGATGAAATAATCCCCCTTTGTCACCAGGGCTCTTATCAAATCGACTGCCTGGAGCCACATACACCTCGCATCCAATGATCGGTTTGATACCGGCCTTGTACGCCTTTTCATAAAACTCAATAACACCATACATGGTTCCGTGATCAGTAATGGCCACGGAGATCATTTGGTGGGAAGCAGCCCGCTTCAGGAGGGGCTCGATGCGGATTGCCCCATCAAGGAGGCTGTACTGTGTGTGGACATGGAGGTGGACAAAACCAGCGGAGGGCATCATTCCAACCGATAATTGGGGGCTTCTTTGGTAATGATGACGTCATGCACATGGCTTTCGCGCAAGCCGGAAGGCGTGACACGAATGAATCTGGCATTCTGCCATAATTCCTTTATGGTTCGGCAACCAACATAACCCATACCAGCTCTCAGACCGCCAACAAGCTGGTAGACACTCGCGGAGAGGGCCCCTTTGTAAGGAACCCGGCCCACGATTCCTTCAGGAACAAGCTTGGCATCTTCGGCAAGATCTTCTTGATAGTATCTGTCTTTGGCTCCCTTTCTCATAGCTTCCAAAGATCCCATACCCCGATATACCTTATAACTTCTTCCTTGAAACAAGATAGTCTCCCCGGGGCTTTCGTCAGTGCCGGCAAAAAGGCTTCCGATCATCACCGCGTCTGCCCCAACGGCAATTGCCTTGGTTATGTCGCCTGAAAATTTTATGCCGCCATCGGCAATAAGGGGAACGCCTGTCTTCTCGCTCACCGGTCTACAGTTTATGATGGCTGAAACCTGAGGGACTCCAGCCCCAGCAATGATTCTCGTGGTGCAAATAGAGCCTGGCCCAACGCCTATCTTAACCCCGTCGGCTCCGGCCTTGACTAGAGCGTCGACGCCTTCTGCTGTGGCCACATTACCTGCAATCAACTCTATATCCTTGAAAGTCCCTTTAAGATGTTTAACCGCTCCTAACACTCCGAGGCTGTGACCATGAGAGGTGTCGATCACAATCACGTCAGCACCGGCGCCAAGCAGGACTTCAGTGCGCTCCTCAATATCGGACCCCACGCCTATCGCAGCACCAACCCGCAGTCTTCCCAACCCGTCCTTGCAGGCGTTAGGGTATTTCTTGATTTTCTCGATATCCTTGATCGTAATGAGGCCTTTTAAGCCGTCCTTCTCGTCCACCACGAGGAGTTTCTCGATCCGGTGTTCATGGAGCAGCTTTTTGGATTCCTCAAGTGTAATCCCCTCAGATACTGTAACCAGGTTTTCCTTGGTCATGACATCCGAGACCTTCTTATCCAGGTCTGTTTCGAACCGGAGGTCCCGGTTGGTCACAATCCCTACCAAGTGGTTTTCCTTCACCACGGGAACGCCCGAAATGCGATACCTTTCCATCACGGCAAGGACTTCATGGATTGGCCTTTCAGGATCAATGATCACGGGATCCACAATCATACCACTCTCAGACTTCTTGACCTTGTCCACCTCCTGAGCCTGACTCTTGATACTCATATTTCGGTGGATAATCCCCATTCCCCCTTCTCTGGCCAAACTAATGGAGGTATCGGCCTCTGTTACCGTATCCATGGCTGCACTGATGATCGGAATGTTAAGAGAAATTCTCTTGGTCAAGCGGGTTTGGACGTCTACGTCTCGTGGTCGTACCTCCGAATAGGCTGGAACAAGGAGAATATCATCAAACGTCAAACCTTCCTCCAAAATGGACTGTACCATGGGTCCTCTCCTGTACTCTTTTTAGAATCTGCATGATTAGCAGATGAGCCTCCTTTTGGCAATAATTTATTAGGATGCAAGAAATCGATAACCTTGACAGGAGAGCCTCAAAAAAACTATAGGACAACGATGCTGATAAACGTCTACATTCCTTGTCCGGTAAGGGTTTGCGGGAGTTTTGTGCCGTTTTTGTACCGTTTTG
>JBFEUB010000036.1:0-20905 GCA_041547605.1 Desulfobacteria bacterium | reverse complement strand
GCTCCGTGGTATGCGTCCTGACCGAGATAGGCGTGTAATGATCTGTCACGGCCATGACGCGGTATTCCCCAAAGTTCTTTATCCCATCTAATACATTGCCCACCACCTTGGCGTCAAATGCCTCGATGGTTGAGACCTTCTTATCCAGCAAGCCGGCGTGCCCTGCCTCATCCGGTGCTTCCACGTGTACGTACACCAGATCGACATCTTTCAGGGCAGAAAGGGTGTGCGCTGCTTTGGCCTCGTAATCCGTATCAAAATACCCGGTGGCACCCGGGACCCTGATCACCTCGAGCCCTGCATAGACACCGATCCCTCTCAGGAGGTCCACAGCAGAAATAATGGCGCCTCTCAGCCCGGTCTTCTTTTCAAAAGCATCCAGCTGCGGGGCGTGTCCCTGACCCCAGAACCAGATGTGGCTGGCCGGTTTCAACCCCTTTTCGATGCGCTTTTTATTGGTCGGATGATCTTTCAGGATGTCCCTTGCCCCATCCATGAGCTGAAGCAACACCGCATGCGTGGTCATCCGATCCAGATAGGGTCCCACCGCCTGGCCAGTAATATCATGGGGGGGCGTCGTGGCAACCTCTGCCGCCCCATCATGCCAGACCATCAGATGGCGGTAGCTCACACCAGGATAGAACCGAAAGGACTCATTGCCCAATGCCCTATCCAGGTCCTCAATAATGTCTCGCGCCTCGTCAGTGCCTATGTGGCCGGCACTGTAATCGTCCATGTTCCATATGTCATTTTGCTTGGCAAGGGTGACGAGGTTGCACCGGAAGGCCACATCTTTCTCGAAAAGACGCACACCCAGGCTCGCCGCTTCCAACGGACCACGCCTTGTCAGGGTGCTTTTCGGATCATAACCCAACAGGCTCAAGTTGGCCGTATCGCTCCCGGTTTCGCAGCCCTCTGGAATCGTACTTACCAGACCGAGTTCCCCGTGGTCTGCTATCCAATCCATACGAGGCGTGCGAGCAGCCGCCAGTGGTGTCTTGCCTCCAAGCTCGGCAATTGGGTAATCTCCCATGCCGTCCCCTACCAACACGACATATTTCATCTCCAATCCTCAATACGAATCAGAACGGTCTTGTCCTTGACCACGTCGAGTTGGTCGATTTCCGAAAGGGCGGCCTGCACAGCCGCCTCTTTGGCCTCATGCGTAATCATAACAATAGGGACGGCGCCCACCAGGTCGCGACCCTGCTGGTGGACCGATTTGATGCTAATCCCATGCTTTCCGAGAATCCCCGAAACCTTGGAAAGCACACCCGGCCGGTCCTCGGCTGAGAAGCGGAAGTAATACCCTGTCTCTAACGCATCGATTGACTTGATCCGTCTTCCTTCAACACCAGTGGGCTGATGTCCGAGGGCCGGCACCCTTCCTACGGCACCTTTCAGAATATTGCGCGCAACATCCACCAGATCGCTCACCACAGCGCTTCCCGTGGGCATCATACCGGCTCCGGGCCCGTACAGCATGACGCTGCCCACCGCATCCCCCTTTATGTAAAGGGCATTGTATGCCTCATTCACGTTAGCGAGCATCGTGTCTTCTGGTATGAGTGTGGCATGCACCCTGGCCTCGATGGCCTGACCATCGTCTTTTGAGATGGCCAGGAGTTTAATCCGGTAACCGAATTCCTTCATGAACCTGATGTCTATGGGCGTAATCTTTGAAATCCCCTCTGTATAGACCGCCTCAAAATCTATGGGCACACCATAGGCAAGAGCCAAGAGGATGGTCAGCTTGTGGGCCGCATCGATCCCCTCAACGTCAAAAGTGGGATCCGCCTCTGCATAACCGAGCTCCTGGGCCTCCTTCAGCACCTCTGAAAAAGGCCTGCCTTCATCTGTCATTTTAGTCAAAATGTAATTGGCGGTGCCGTTCAAGATGCCAAAAAGGCCACTGATACGGTTTGCAACCAGACCTTCCTTGATCGACCGGATAAGCGGGATACCGCCACCCACACTGGCTTCAAAACCGACCTCGACACCCTTTTGCGAGGCGGCCGAGAAGATCTCATCGCCGTGTGCGGCCAGCAGGGCTTTGTTGGCTGTGACCACGTGTTTTCCATTTTCGATCGCCCTGAGAATAAAACTTTTTGCCGGCTCGTAACCCCCAATAAGTTCCACGACGATGTCGACCTCAGGGTCATTGATAACTTCGCCGGCATCTGTAGTAAGGATACTCTCATCCACGGGCACCCCCCGGTCCCGTTCAAGGTCAAGGTCGGCGATCCATTTTAATGCAAGCGTTGCCCCGAGGCGCGACGCGATTACCCCCGAGCTCTGCAGCAAGATTTTTGCCATACCAGACCCCACGGTTCCAAACCCCAACAAGCCAACGTTTATCGTCTTCATCTCATTACCTCAAAACACAGGGGCTTTGCCCCCATTGGAGATACAGGTTAAAAGCACCTGGCATAAGGCAAAGGGTTCAAGGCATAGGGGAAAAACGTCTTGCCTTGGGCCTTACGCCTTTTGCCTCTGGCCTCTTGCCCTTTTTCTCAAAAGCGTATGCCGCAGAAGGTCTTTTCACAAGCCGCAGGCGCAAAACGCGGAGAACGCCTTTCATGGAGCACGAAGCGTGGCTCTCCAACAAAAGAGATATTTAAAGGAGACTAAAGGATTTTACGAAGCCCCCTGATCGCCTGATTCGTCCGCATCTTGTTCTCTATAAGGGCAAACCGAACATACTCGTCGCCATAGGCCCCAAAACCAAGCCCTGGCGAAACAGCTACCTTGGCCTTTCGGATCAACATTTCAGAAAACTCCACAGATCCCATCTTACGATAAGGCTTTGGGATCTTTGCCCAGACAAACATTGTCGCCTTGGGTGGCTTCACCGGCCACCCTACCCTGTTCAGCCCGTTTACCAGGGTGTCGCGCCTGGTCTTGTATGTCTCTACGATCTTCTTCACGCAATCCTGCGGTCCATTCAGGGCAATAATGGATGCAATTTGAATCGGCTGAAAGATGCCATAATCGAGATAGCTCTTGATGCGACGAAGCGCTCCGACGATTTCAGGGTTGCCAACGCAAAATCCCACACGCCACCCCGGCATGTTATAACTCTTCGAAAGGGAAAAAAACTCCACCCCCAGATCCTTGGCCCCCGGCACCTGTAGAAAGCTGGGTGCCTTATAGCCGTCAAACACGAGGTCCGCATAAGCCAAATCATGAATCACCATGATGTCATGTTCTTTGGCGTAATCCACGACCTTTTCAAAAAAGGCCAAATCCACAACTTCAGTGGTAGGGTTGTGTGGAAATGAGATGATGAGCATCTTGGGCCGGGGCCATGTCTGCCTTGTGGCCGCAATCAGGTCATCAAAGAAATCCCGATCCGGACTCAACGGAATCCTTCGCACATCCCCACCAGCAATGATTGCCGAAAACGGATGAATCGGGTACGTGGGATCGGGCGAAAAGACCACATCCCCCGGGCGTATGGTTACGACCACAAGATGTGAAATTCCTTCTTTGGCACCAATGGTCACAATCGCCTCACTATCCGGGTCTATATCCACATCAAACCGTCGTTTGTACCAGTCTGAAATGGCCATTCTAAGCTTTGTGATCCCCATGGATGCCGAATAACGGTGATTCCGACCTTTTCTGGATGCCTCAACCAGCTTATCCACAATGTGCTTTGGTGTCGGCATATCGGGATTTCCCATGCCAAGATCGATAATGTCCTCACCGGCATGGCGAGCATCCATCTTGATCTTATTCACTCTCGTAAAGACATAGGGGGGGAGCCGATTTAACCGGGCAAATTCCTTCATCGTACAAGCCTTCTTCGGGGTCTAATTGCTCTCTTTTTTCTGACTTACCGCTAACGTTACAAAAGTCGAGGATGCGCAATATCCAAGGCGTCGAGAGTTTTGCATAACCGCTTCTCACTCAGTTACATGAGCTTTTTGACCCGTCTACGGGCTTGCTCACTAAAGCCTAGCACGTAGTGAAGCTTTGCGCTAAACTCGGCCTAACGGCCTCAAACAGTTTAGGCTTTGCCCGCCGAGTGGGGCACGTTCGCTTCGCCCGGAAGGGTGCCCAAAAAGCTCATAATGGGCGTTCGAAGTAGTTCTGCAAAGGTCTCGACTCAAGGGTGAGGCTTTTAAACCTGTTAAACTGCTTATTGCACTTGACCGTTCCGCTTTCGCCGCGTTGCTCGTGCAACTTCAGGGTTAATTACACCACAGCCGGGCTGATGTCAAAAAGATTTCTTTTGACTTATTGAGAGCACTATACTAACTATACTGCGAGTTTTAGCCCAAGAGCTCGCAAAAGCGAGCAGATCCGGGAATCGCAAACCCCCTTCCGCTTGAAGACCGCTGTAGCCAGCTGCAGAGATCTTCAGTTCAGCGTTTCTCAGCATGAAAGATTCTCTCACATATCAAGATGCCGGAGTCGATATCGAAAAGGCAAAGCGTTTTATAAAAACGATCAAGAAGATCACCCAGGAAGCCCCGCGGTCCGGAGTGATTGCAGGCATCGGGGGTTTTAGCGGTCTCTATTCGCTTGACGTAAGCCAGTATGCTAGGCCCGTTTTAGTTACCTCCACGGATGGCGTAGGCACCAAGGTTAAAGTGGCTTGCATGATGGACAAGCACGATACCATCGGGATTGATCTGGTGGCGATGTGCGTCAACGATATCGCGGTACAGGGCGCCAAACCCTTATTCTTTCTTGATTACCTCTCGATGGGGACCCTTGTGACAGAAACGGCTGAAGCCATTGTCCAAGGCATTGTAGAGGGCTGCAAACAGGCCAAGTGTGCCCTGATAGGCGGTGAAACCGCAGAGATGCCCGGAGTGTATAGCAAAGGGGAATATGATTTGGCAGGGTTTGTGGTAGGTATTGTTGACAACAGCAAGATCGTGGATGGATCCGAGATTGCGGTAGGACACAAACTGGTTGGTATCGGCTCAAGCGGTCTTCACAGCAATGGGTACTCTTTGGCGCGGAAGATCTGTTTTGAAAAGCTCAAACTGAAGGTAGATGATAAGGTTGATGTACTGGGCAGAACCATTGGGGAAGAACTCCTGGAGCCCACCAAGATTTATTCGGAGGTGATCCGCCGCCTCGTGCGTGATTTCCAAATACATGGGATTGCCCACGTAACCGGTGGTGGCATTGTGGAAAACCTGCCCCGCATACTTCCCTCGTCCTGTGTGGGTGTAATCCAGAAAGGGGGTTGGGAGGTACCGCCTATTTTCACCTTCCTTCAAGAAGCTGGTAAGCTCTCAAAACGTGAGATGCTGAGAACGTTCAACAATGGCATTGGGATCATTCTTGTGGTTCCTGAAAAGGAGGCAGAGGGCATTGTAGAGTTTCTCACGGCGATGGGCGAAAAGGTCTATATAATAGGGAGTATCGTAGAAAGGGAAACAGCAAGTAACCAAATCGCCTGGGCATAACACTACCCATGGGCAACAATGTCGTACACTGCAGCCAATGCCTCCGGGAGTTTTTCGGGCTTGCGCCCCCCCGCCTGGGCCATATCAGGGCGCCCGCCGCCTCCCCCCCCCACGATTGCAGCCACCCGCTTCACGATCTCGCCGGCATGATACCGATCCAGATGATCCTTTGTAACGACAGCCACCAGTAGCACCTTATTTGCAGCTTTGCTCCCCAGCACCACAATACCAGACTTCATCTTCGCCTTCAGGTGATCAGCCATGTCCCTCATGGCCGTTGGTGTATCTGCTGAAACCTCTCGGGCGAGCACGGATACGCCATTGACCGTCTTGATTTCAGCAAGCAGCTGATCTGATGCCGCCACGTGCGCTTTGGCCTTGATGGCGTCAAGCTCTTTCTCCATGGCCTTGAGCTGCGTCAGTACCTTCTGAAATTTGTCTGTAACCTCCTCGGGTTTGGCTTTTAGCATCCGTGCTAAGGCGTGCAAGGTTTGGTAGATCTGTTGGCTGTAAGATACCGCGCCTTTTCCTGTGAGCGCCTCAATACGTCGCACCCCCGCTGCCACACTCCCCTCGCTCACAATCTTGAACAGACCGACATCCCCGGTCCGCTCAGTATGTGTTCCACCGCAGAGTTCTTTGCTGAAGTCTTCAACACCAACGAGACGGACGCGGTCACCATACTTTTCCTCAAACAAGGCGATCGCTCCGGACTTAAAGGCATCCTCCGCATCCATCTCCTCGGTATGAACCGCGATATTTTGCTGAATGCGTTCATTGACCAGCGTTTCAATTTCCTGAAGCGTCTCCTCGTCAAGCGCAGAAAAATGCGTGAAGTCAAAGCGCAGTCTATCAGGTGCCACCAATGACCCGGACTGTTTAACATGATCCCCCAGGACCCGGCGCAGGACCGCATGCAGGATGTGGGTGGCGGTATGATTCCGGGCCGTGGCCAAACGCCTCTCCTGATCCACCAGGAGCGTCACGATCTGCCCGGGCGAGACAGTTCCCTGCAAGACTTTCCCTTTATGGATAATAATATCATTCGGATCTTTGACGGTATCCAAAACTTCCATCTCAAAATCTTGACCCGTGATGCGACCGGCGTCTCCCACCTGGCCCCCTGCCTCGCCATAAAACGGCGTCCTGGCTGTCACAAGTTCGACGGTATCCCCTCTGCTCGCTACTTCAACAGCCTTTCCATCTCGCACCACCATGAGCACTTCTGAGTCAATGGTTGTGCGGGTATGCCCCACGAAATCGGTCTTTAATCCCTCTGAAGAAAGTTTGGTATATGGCCAGTCTTTCGGATAATCCGTGATGTGAGCCCGGGACCGGCGTTTCTGCTCATCCATGGCCAGCTCAAAGCCGGTCATGTCGAGAGACATCCCATCATCCCTCACAATATCCTGAATGAGGTCCACTGGAAATCCATAGGTATCGTACATCTTAAAAATCAGATGACCGGGCACCTCTGAGATATCCTTGGCCTTCAGCTCCCCCAGAGCATCCTCCAGAACCCGAAGACCGGTATCCAGGGTTCCCAAGAAACGTTCCTCTTCGCCTTTAATGATATTCTTGAGGTAGGCATCGGCTTCCAATAGCTCTGGATACGCCGTCTTCATAACCTCAGAAACCTTCCGTGCCGTCTGGTGCAGAAAAGGGCGCGTCAGACCCAGGGTGCGACCATAACGTATCGCCCGCCTGAGGATACGGCGCAGCACATATCCGCGTCCCTCGTTGGAAGGAAGCACACCGTCCCCAATCAGGAAGGCAGCGGCTCGGCTATGATCTGCAATGACCTTGATAGCTACGTCAATCTCGGGTGATTCCAAGAGATGATGATCTGAAAGTTTCTGGATCTCATTGATGATGGGCATGAACAAATCCGTCTCATAGTTGCTGGTATGGCCCTGCACCACTGCTGCAAGACGCTCCAGCCCCATTCCTGTATCAATGCTCGGTTTCGGAAGTGGTGTCATCCGGCCCGATGCATCCCGGTTGAATTCCATAAATACCAGATTCCAGATCTCCAGGTAGCGATCACAATCACAGCCCACCTTGCACTCGGGGCGCCCACAACCGATTGCTTCACCCTGGTCTATGAGAATTTCGGAGCAAGGACCGCAGGGACCTGTATCGCCCATGGACCAGAAATTGTCCTTCTCCCCCAGGCGAACGATTCGGTCCTCGCTTATGTCGGTTTTGTGAGACCAGAGCCTGTGGGCCTCATCGTCTTTTTCATACACGGAAACCCATAGCCCGTCTTCAGGGATCCCGTAGCCCCTTGTCATCAGATCCCAGGCCAGTTCAATGGCCCAATCCTTGAAATAATCTCCAAACGAAAAGTTTCCCAGCATCTCAAAAAAGGTATGATGCCGCCGCGTGTAGCCCACATTTTCAAGATCATTATGTTTGCCACCTGCCCGAACGCACTTCTGAGAACTGGCTGCCCGCACATAGGGCCGTTTGTCTTCCCCCAACAAGGTTCGTTTGAACTGAACCATACCAGCATTCGTGAAAAGCAAGGTCGGGTCATCCTCAGGCACCAACGATGAGCTTTTCACAATCATATGGTCCTTTTGCTCGAAATAGGCCAAGAATTTGCTGCGCAGATCATCTCCCGTCATATTCGTCACTTGTCATTGATCAGTGGTTATCACTTGCTGCTCACTGTCTACTGTTTACTTCTTGCGCCCTTTTTCCGGCGCAACAGGCGTCCCTTCAGACTCGCGAGGTCCTTCCTTTGCAAGTCCAAGGGCCTTCCGTACCTGCTTCAAGATGCGATCAGACACCTCTTGGCGTTCCTTGAGGAACTGCTTTGCATTTTCCCTGCCCTGGCCGATCCGTTCCTTTTCAAAGGCGTACCAAGCCCCGCTCTTGTCGACGATCCCGGTGTACACCGCCGTGTCAAGAAGGTCGCCGGAACTGGAGATACCCTCACCGTACAAAATGTCAAACTCCGCCTGTTTGAAAGGAGGCGCCACCTTGTTCTTGACGACCCGCACGCGGGTCCGACTCCCTACGACCTCCTGTCCGTCCTTGATGTTTCCAATCCTTCTGATGTCCAGCCTAACCGAGGAATAGAACTTAAGGGCATTTCCTCCGGGTGTGGTCTCGGGATTGCCAAACATCACCCCAATCTTCATCCGAATCTGATTGATGAAGATAACCGCTGTCATCGATTTACTGATAGTAGCAGTCAGTTTCCTGAGGGCCTGTGACATGAGCCGGGCCTGCAGCCCTACGTGGACATCCCCCATCTCCCCTTCTATCTCTGCCCTGGGCACCAGAGCGGCTACGGAATCAACAACCACGACATCCATGGCTCCGCTACGGACTAAAACTTCTGCGATCTCCAGCGCTTGCTCCCCCGTATCCGGCTGGGAAATCAGGAGCTCGTCACAATTTACCCCCAACTTTCTGGCATATGTGACATCCAGGGCGTGTTCGGCGTCGACAAACGCCGCAATACCCTCCTGCTTTTGTGCCTCGGCCACAATCTGCAGGGCCAGCGTGGTCTTGCCAGAGGCCTCGGGGCCGAATAGCTCCGTAACGCGGCCTCGCGGGATACCCCCGACCCCCAGAGCATGGTCCAGTGCAAGGGATCCGGTCGATATGACCGGAATGTCTGCAACGGCCTGGGCACCAAGCTTCATAACAGAGCCCTTTCCAAACTGGCGCTCTATCTGTCCCATGGCCGCTTCGACCGCTCTTTCCTTGTCCGTGGATATGTTGCCCATAAATATCCCCCCTTAAGTAATGACGGCTTCGTAAAAAGTCCATCTACGGCGTTGCGCTTCACCTTTCGTCATTGCGACGTGCGATAAGTACGTCTCATTCCTCAAGCCTCGCGCGCCTTGCATCTGGAGCTTTTTACTGTTCCGTCTGTTCGCTGACTTTTTACGAGTCCGTCAAGTAATAGTGATTAAACTTGAAACCTTCACAAAATGCTTTATGGATAAGCGATAGCCCCTTGCCTTTAAGCACTTTATTCGACTTTAGGCTCCTCCTAGTGTCACCTCAGCCAGTCTGCTGTAAACTGCGCCGTCAGGGCGTAAATCACTTTGAAAAAGAACTACGGACCTCACCTGAAAAGACTCTGTCTGAAAATCTCCCATGGCTTCCAGGGACTCCCTGAGTTTGGTCCCGTCCACACGACCTTTAACGCGGCCCAGGGTGAGGTGTCCTCCAAAGGGCCGCTTTTCCTTTGGAAACCCAAGACCACTGAGCTGAGATTCCAATTCCCTTTGCAGGGCAAGCAGCACCTCTACGTCTCCGGATACCCCCACCCACGCAACCCGCGGACGCTTTAAGTTTGGGAAAACGCCGACGCCTTCTCCCCGAACCCAGAAGGGGGAAAAGGCTCTCGCGGTTCGTTCCATCGCGCCGAAGATTTTCTCCAAGTCGCTCCTCTCAATATCTCCCAGAAACTTCAGGGTCAAGTGGATCCCCTCTTTACGGACCCATCTGATCTTCAGGTCTGACCGCTTAAGCGTCTCTTGCGCGCTCCCAATGGCTTGGAGAACAGACTCCGGGAGACTGATGGCTATGAAAGCCCGTAACTTTTCACCCATGTTTTATAGACTCACAGTACTCTCGTATCCGCACGAGAGCTTCATCTGAGGCTTTCCGTTTGATCTCTCCCCGACTCCCCTCAAAGAGATATTTCCAACACCGTATGTCTTCATTGCAGGCCAAGCCTATATAGACGGTGCCAACCGGTTTTTCCGGTGTCCCGCCTGTGGGACCAGCAATCCCGCTAACGGAGAGGCCCACATCAGTCCCTGCCAACCGTCTGATGCCGGTTGCCATGGCCCGGACACACGCTTCACTCACGGCGCCATGCTTGGTGATAGTCTGGCTGGAAACCCCCAAAAGCGCAATCTTGGACGCGTTGCTATAAGCCACAACGCCTCTTTCCAGATAGTCCGAGCTGCCCGGAATATTGGTCAGCCGGTGACAGATGAGCCCTCCCGTGCACGACTCGGCTACTGCAATGGTTATTTTCAGAGAAAGCAGCAACCGAGACACTTCTTGTTCAAGGGAATTGCCCGCCATATTACGACCCAAGCTTAGAAGACTTTCATGACGACCCTCAAAACCACATTGGCATAAATGCCTGCAAGGATGTCATCGCCGACAACGCCCCACCCGCCATGAAGTCTCGATTCCAGCCTCCTGATGGGAAAGGGTTTGGCAATATCCATGAGCCTAAAGAGCACAAAACCGATCACCACGCCCTTGGCGCTCCACGGTACAAAAAGCAAAGTCACTAGGAAACCTGCCATCTCGTCGATGACAATCAAGCCGGGATCTGTCCTGTTGACCAGCTTCTCAGCCTCACCAGATACCCACACGGCAAGGCCTGTGAATAGCAGGAGGAAAAGAATGCCATGAAGCGGGCCAAGCTTCGAAAGGAGATAGCACAAAGGAATCGCAACCAGCGTGCCGTAGGTCCCGGGTGCACCGGGGATATATCCCGCGTAACCGCCTGTTGCCAAGAAGACCACACCTTTTTCGCGGATTCTACGCAACGCCTTGTGCATGCAATCGGTACAGCCGGCAATAAAATTCTTTTAACCAATGCATCCTGCCACCCCCACCACCTATATTACAGAGAGCATAAAATTGTTTGCAATAGGTAACGCAGAAATTAGATCATCAAGGGGTATCTCTTTTTGCGTCAGGTCACTGAATATTGCCTGGCAGATGCCTCAACGGCACCATATTCTGCATACGGTCTTGAGGCGTTTACAAATTGCTGCTCAGCTTGTACGCCACATCGACGTGTGCCTGGTTCGTGTCGCCCGATGCACCTTGCCTCTAATAAGCTGGATGCGATTTGACCTGACGCAAAAAGAGATACCCCTTGATGTTCGACAGACCCACAGCTACTTCGATGCAAACTATTAAATGCTCTCCGTAGTAACTGCATATTCAGGGAGATTGGAGGCCGAATAGGAACGGCTTTCCTTGTCAGCCATGGACATCGCTTACTCTGAAGCCTCCCTCACAATGGCTTCATAGACCACTTTCAGGGGGACGTTCTGCTCCAGCGCAATCTTCTTACAGTCCTCATATTCAGGTATGATGAAAACCTGCCCTGCCGGCCCCGTAACTTCCTTCACGCGCACCTTTCCGTATGTGGTTGAGGCCTCTTTGACCTTTCGGGGAAGCTTTGTCCGCTCCGCCCGGTAATGTCGCACGCCGGTGGCCGTGGTCTCTGACAGAATCCGTTCGACCAGGGTGTCTCGATCGGCCTCCTTACAAATAACCTGGACCATGGTCCCCGGACGGCTTTTCTTCATAAAGACCGGAACCCAGATGACGTCAAGGGCTCCATCCTCGAAAAGTCTCTCCATGACAAAGCCAAATATCTCCGGATTCATGTCATCGATGTTGGTCTCAATGACTATGACGGCATCTTGCTCAAACCCAGCCCCGGGCTCCCCTAAGACAACCCTGAGCAGGTTGGGCATTTCTTTTAAATCACGGTCCCCCACGCCGTAACCGACCTTTTGAATGGTCATCTTGGGCATCGGGCCAAAATGCTCGGTAAGGCACGTGAGGATCGCTGCCCCGGTCGGTGTCACCAGTTCATGGGAGACCCCCGTACCATAAACCGGTATGCCACTGAGGAGGGCCAAGGTTGCAGGAGCCGGGACGGGAAGTCTACCGTGCTGACAGTCTACGAACCCTTTGCCCACTGGAATCTCAGAGGCGAAGACCTTGCCAATCTTCAGCCATTCTATACCAAGTGCAGCCCCCACCACGTCCACAATGGCATCCACGCCGCCCAGCTCATGGAAGTGGACACGTTCTTTGGAGCAGTTGTGGATAGTCGCCTCAACCTCTGCCAGCCTGTCAAAGATCTGGAGGCTCAGGTCTTTTACCTTTTGCGACAAAGAACTACTCTGGATAAGGGACTTTATATCTTGATAATTCCTGGCCTGTTTGTGTCTGTCCTCAACCACGACCTTGACGTGTTGGCCATGAATTTCCATTCGCGCAGCAGTGCTGATCTCCAAGTGGAAGGCGTCAAGGAGCATGGCATGAATCGTCTCTTCAATGAATTCACCCGGTACCCCCAGATGAATCAGGGCCCCAAGAATCATATCGCCGCTGACCCCGGCAAAACAGTCAAAATAGGCGAGGTTCATTCCCATCCACATCCCAACAGGCCGCTGCCGAAATCGACCCCATAGAGGTGTCGGTGGCTCTGTGACACGTCCAGGCAGACAGCCCCGTCTGAATCGCTTGACCTCTTATCACAGCGATGTATGGGAGTCAAAGAGATGCACTGCCATGATCCAAGCCGCTGGCTGATTACCACTTCTTAATAGAGCAACTAGTGTCGTGTCCCAGGAATAAGTTCTATTACTGATACTGGAGCCAAAAGCCTTTTCCGAGCGACATTGAGCTTTTTCGGAGCCGGACTTCAGCTGAGGGGAGTGTTAAGAATCATAAACTGTTTGAGGGCCTTAGGCCCGAGTTTTAGCGCTCCGGTTGCGCCTGACGGCTTGAACAGAACCACTGTGTGCATGATTTAGCCGAGCGAAGTTGATGTCCCGAAAATGCTCACGGAGCAAGGAAAATGGCTTTTCGGCGATTCCATATTCTTGGAACAAACTCCTGGGACACAACACTAGTCCTTGCTTGCCGTCTTGGCATGAAGCTGTACGATCTCGAGGAGGAGTTCCACAGATTTGACCATATCATCCAGACGAATCGACTCCCGTACGGTGTGCATGTCCTTCATACCCGTCCCGAGAACACCCGTAACAATCCCATGCCCAAAGAATATGTTGGCATCACTCCCGCCCCCACTGGTCTTGGCTTCCATCTTCCGCCCGAGGCCGGCCGCGGCATCTTTCGCCAGCGTTACAACGGGGTGGTCCTCGGGAATTTTCAAGTTGGAAAAATCCTCGCGAATATCCGCCTCCAACCTCGGAAGCCCATCATCCGAAGCAAACCTCTCTTTGTAGACTGAAACTTGACGTTCAAAACTTTGGATGATCTTCTGTGTCTCCGCTACCAGCTTCTTGGGGTTGTGGCTGCGGACCTCGCCAGCCACGGTCACAAGCGAAGGCACAATATTGGTGGCTTTGCCGCCTTGGATGAGCCCAATGTTCGCGGTGGTTTCCTCATCGATACGGCCAAGACATATCTCCGAAATCGCCCTACTGGCGAGATGTATGGCATTGATCCCTTTTTCAGGGGCAGCGCCAGCATGTGCATCCCGACCATGGACTTTGAACTCCAGGCGATTAGCAGCAGGCGCTCGGGTCACAATCCCCTCTGTGTCGGAAGCATCAATGCTATATCCGTATTGGGCCGTGAGTAATGAATAATCTAGATGCTTGGCCCCAAGAAGACCAACCTCCTCACAGATCGTTACAACGACTTCCAGAGGACTATATTGCAGCCTGTTTTCCTGGAGGATCCTGATGGTTTCAATAATGATGGCCAAAGCGGACTTATCGTCAGCTCCAAGGATAGTGGACCCATCGCTAGCAAACGTGCCGTCTGTAAAAAGTATCTTCACCCCCTCGCCTGGCTGGACAGTGTCCATGTGGGCATTGAGTAGAAGCGGGACGCTGCCCGCATCGGACCCCTTGAACCTGGCAATCAGGTTGCCGGTGTCACCTTCCACCTTTGACCCGGCGCCGTCAATGTATACCTCCCCTTTCAATGACTCAAATATGTCGCGCAGGGCTTTGGCAATGGCCCCCTCTTTTTTGGAAACACTATCTATCTGAACCAACGACCTGAAAACATCAGCCATACGGTTGTGGTTTACCATGTCCTCTTCCCTCCCTTGACGAGGATGCTTGGCTCTTTATCCGTTCGTTGTTGGTCGTCTCCTCTCAACTCCACAGTTCAAAATCCAGTGCAAGACCCTCAAAGAAAATCATTGACAGGGTAAAGAAATGAAACAATACTTTTATGTTGTTGCGGAAGTGGATAGCTCACTGGTGGGGCTCCCGGACTTCAAATCCGGTGTGGGGCGCTAAAACCGTCCTGGGTGGGTTCGATTCCCATGCACTTCCGCCATTTTATTCTTACTTTCAGATAGTTAACCTCAGGAAAAGCCCCCAGATACTACCAAAACGTTCTCTTATATGTCTATGTATACCTGATAACTTCCTTGACGTAAATCCTTGTTTCTCGTGGCAGGTTGTTTCGTGCCAGCTACCCTCCTTTCCCCTGTATTATACCTGACCTTTGCATAATTCCTTGGAACGCCCCTCGTCAGGTTTTTGGGGTACCCATCCGGGCGAAGTGAAAGACCCACGTCAGTGGGCAAATCCTAAACTGTTTGAGGCCGTGAGGCCGAGTTTAGCGCAAAGCTTCACTACGTGCTAGGATGTAGTAAGCAAGCCCGTATATGGGTCAAAAAGCTCATGTAACGAAGTGAGAAGGGGATATGCAAAGGTCTCACCCTATTACTTCTTTTGTGAGGGATTTGTATTTGCGACATTAACTATTGGGAGCCAGGTTTTCCCAAAAATTCTTATAGCCTCCTGCAGTCCCCACAAGTCAAGACAGGAAATGCCCTTGCTTTTGCAGTTCAAGCAGCGTGGTATCTTGGGACTACTATATCAGAGCGATGTGACAGATACGGTCATGGTTGGCGAAGAAATTTGATGATTTCCTCCCGGATCTTAATCATCCCGAGGGTATCTCTGTTGCAGTAATCGAGCAGACTCTCTCTTATTTTTTCTCGCTCGTCCAGGGGTGTGCCAGGGTCAAGCATACGCAAGTACTCAATCGAAGCATGATTGCCATCCTGAATGGCCAGTTCACCATAACCCATGGAAGGAACGAGCGCTGGTAGCACTGACTTGAGCGAAAACGATCCGTGAAAGTCCGGATGGTACACATATTTTCTAACCAATACGTGCAAATCCATGAACCGATCCAAAGTTGCCAGAAGATCGTTTCGGTACCGGGGCAAAAACTCAGCCAGCCCCTCGATGACCTTTTTCTCATAGCTCGTGTAGGTGACAATGGTCCCACTGTTTCCCAGGGTCTCAAGGAGCCGAAGAGCCAACGCCTCTCTGGGGTCCTTGTCTTCTTCACAAAGGTATTCCCGGTGTTTCATGGTTCCGTTTTTGGAAAGGATATGGTCAGACCATTGAAAGGGTATGGTCTCATACGGCCGGGTGTCTGCATAGCGGGGGAGTGCGGGGCTGACTGTTTCAAAATCTAAAAAGTGAACTGGGTACTGGACGTCGGTCAGTTCGGTTATGAGTTCTGGGGCCACGTACACCACACCGCTCACCGTGCAGTCTCGCATACGCTCCTGCATTCTGCTCAACGAAAAGGACTCTGGAATATCTCGAATGTCATCGATGCCCAGCTGCGCCAGCTCGTCCAGCTTTTTCTGGCCTATGCCGGAAAGCTGCATAACCCAGAATTCCGGTTTTGCCTTGGTACAATGCTCCCAGAAATCGCACCCATAGGGATTGTTGCACGCTCGAGAGGGGACGACTTCAGGGGGTGTATTCGCTTCCAGGACTTCTTTGAGTTGGGCAATCTCTGATGGAATCTCGTCTTGGATATCAATAACCTGCATAGTCAGGTCAGAGAACCAAAAAAGAGACTCCAGCTCAAGGCGCTCCCCGTCAAACACATACTGGTTGTTCAGGCACATGATGCCAGCCCGATCGAGCAGCAAACCTGAACCCTTGAGCACGTGGCACTGCACTGCAACGTCCGACACATGATACCCTTTGACTGAGGTGGATGATTTCACCTCAACAAGTTTCCATCTGCCGCCGTTGAGCCTTTCAAGGATGTCCACTCGAATCCTGACCCCGTCGTACAGAAACGCCCCCTCAAATATAGCGGGGACACTTGGGTCTTCCAAGGCTGCCAAGGTGCTTGCCATTGCTTCCTCGTGGTGGAGGTGGTCTTCCTCGATGAGAACACCCCCCGGATACAGTTTAGTTGCAAGCCTTCCCACCTCATGTCCGGTGTCAAAGATAGCCTGCTGCACAGGAGACACCACTGCGGCCAGCTCTGGGTTGTAACACACGTACCACAACCGCAGAGGACACTGAAGCCCTGCAACAAAGCGCGATTTTGAAAGCATGGGGGTATATTTTGAAATCATTTATGCAAGAACCTGGGTGTTTGAAACAATGATATCATTAAGGTGTGTCAGATCCGGTCACGGTCCAGGGAGAAAGATGGCATCTTGGGCTTTGCCATACCCCATTGCGATGCCCTTGCTACAAACGACGTGAGCCCCTTCTTTTTCATTTGTGAAGTGTGTTCGGGCTATTGCCCCGCCCTTTTTTATAAGCGGGAGTCATAATGTCCCATGTCAAGACCCCACCTAGACGGTCTATGCCTTCTCAGCCGCTGCCTTCAAATGGGCTACAGCCTGCTCTAGTGCGGTGTCAAGCCGCTTGGACTCTTCAAAGATGAGTCCTGTGTACTCTTTCAGCTTGTGTTCGGGATAGTCCCCGCTGGAAATGCGCGCTGCAAACCCTCCAACAGCAACCAGGGGGTTTCTCAATTCATCCATCAGTTTGAGGGCCATAGTGTTTGCGAACTCCAACATTTCCATCCGCTTTTGTTCTCGATACAGTCGCCGCTCACTCTCCCGCTGTGCCTCTTCGGCCTTTTTTCTCTCGGTAATATCGCGAAGCATGAAAACGAACCCGACGCGTGTCTCTTCCTTATCCCAGATTCCAGAGACCCTTGCGCGAATGAACCGCTTGCCATCCGCCCTGTCTTGCTCAAAACTGAACGTGTGTGTTTTGTCCCTGGAGATGCTTTCAATGACGCTGTCGAATCGGGATAATGCAACATTTTCCTGCACGTGCATTTCCCTTGCATTCCGGCCAACGACCTGTTGGGCCGAGTATCCCAGGATCTTCTCTGCACCGGGGTTGAAATAGGCGATACGAAAATCGAGGCCCGTTGCGACGATGCCTATGTCGACCGATGAATGAAGAATATTGTCGAGATAGACCGTCTTTTCAGCCAGATCTCTTGAGGTGCTTTCTATCTTGACTTCTTTTTCTTTGATGACCTCCTTGAGTGTTTCGATGTACTTGCCTTCAAGCCCCTTTACGATGTCAGACTGGGTAGTCAACCCAACGATTTTACCATCTTCGTCGACCACCACTACCCTGCGAATGTTTTCCTTTTGCATGATCTTGGCGGCTTCATGCACCGGCGTTTGCCGTGACAGGGTTTGGACGGGAGAACTCATGACCTCTTCGACTTTCAGCTGCCAGATATCGCCGCGATCGACCAGAAGTCTGACCACGTCGCGCTCGGTCAAGATGCCCACGGGCCGGTCATCCCGTGCAATAACCAAGCAACTTAAGGACTGACGTGCCATATCACGCAAGGCCTGAGACACAGTCATGTCTTTGGATATGGTGAACAAGATCTTTGTCATGACTTGGGAGACTTTCTTAACTTCGATAAAATATTCGTAGCCAAGATATTCAATCAGGTTCGATTGGGTTACCACACCAATGGCATGGTTTTCATCATCGACAACGACCAGACGCCGTATTTTGTGGGTTACAAGCAAATGATAGGCTGTATACAATTCTGTGCTTTTGCTTGCTGTCAAAACAGGGGAGCTCATTAATTCCCGGATTTTACGATCGTCAAAGTCCGCCCCACGCTCAGCGAGGACCTGCACGACATTTCGTTCGGTAAAGATACCAATTGGCTGGTTCTCTTCAAGGACCACGATGCAACTAATATTCTTGCTCCGCATTGTCTGGATCGCCTCGGAAACAGATGTCGTGGGGGAGACATTGATCACATTTGGAGTCAAAATTTCGCTTAACTGTTTTCTCAGCATGTCTTGTCCTTTCTTATCCTTGAATTGCAACAGTGAGCGGATTCCCTGTCCCGACTCTCCGGGACCGCAGGAAGCTTCAACCAGCTCAAGGCAGCAGTGAAGAACCCCGTGCTTCCATGCGGAACATTAGAAGACGCGTGTCGATTGATTCGTTTTTTTGTTCTGATCTTTATGGGTCCCGACGGTGGTTCCCAGAGGGGCATTGCAGAGTATCTGAGATGATTCTTGGCAAGGCGACACAAAGGGCCGTGCACTGTTTGAGTCCCGCGAAGCGGGGCGCGTTTTTACGGCCCCCGGAGCAAGCCTTAGAAGCATCCGAATAGGCTGCACGCCCACGAAGGCAAACCGCCCATTTGGGGAACCCTTTCCTCCCCGTGCTTCCGCACGGGGCATCCAGGGTTGATTTTTCGTGAATTTACGAACAATGTCCGTACGTTTTTACGCGACCGCAAATAAAGGGAATTAGCCAGTGGTGCTAACTTTCCGGCGGAACCAACTGAATTTACCATTGTAAATGGTGCCGAAGGGGGGATTTGAACCCGCCATGTAACACTACTGACGCGGGTCTCCAAATAGACGGTGCTCGGCTGGTGCTGACGTTCTGACTGTTCTGGTTCGCTTCCCACGCACTTCCGCCATTTTTTTGTCACCCCTCAATGAGAGCGCGAAACTTCGCGATGGTATCTCCGTAGTTAGAGCTTCCAAAGATGGCTGAACCGGCCACGAATACATCCGCACCGCCCTTTGCTACCATTTGAATTGTCTCTTCGTTGATGCCCCCGTCCACCTCGACGAGGACATCGTCGTTCTTTGCACGGATCTTGGACTTGAGCTCTTTTATCTTCTCAAGCGCCTGTGGGATGAATGTCTGACCGCCAAAGCCAGGGTTTACGCTCATAATCAGAACCATGTCCACTTCGTCCAGGATCCATTCTATGGCTGTCAGCGGCGTCGAGGGATTCAGTGCCACCGCAGCTTTTGCGCCTAAATCTTTGATCGCCTGAATGGTCCTGTGAAGATGCACGCAGGCCTCCGCTTGCACGGTCAGTGAATCGCTCCCTGCGTTGACAAAGTCTTCCAGATACTGGTCCGCATTCTCTATCATGAGATGAACGTCGAGAGGAAGTTTCGTAACCCGCCGCACTGCTTCAACTACTACAGGCCCGATCGTAATATTTGGCACAAAATGACCGTCCATGACATCAACATGGATCCAATCGGCCCCGACACGCTCTACAGCCTTTATCTCCTCAGCCAGTCTCGAAAAATCAGCAGACAATATGGATGGCGCGATGCGCTTCATGTTATCCTCCTGGTCACAAGACAAATGAGCTAAAATGCCTAAAGTGACCTAAAGTTGCAGTGTGCACAAACCCTCCACGAACACCGGTGTTCTTCGCTGAACTGCAACAGCGAGGGCATTCCCTGTGCAGACCTGTCCCGGGCATCGGGATTTATCGAGACCGCACGGAGCTTCAGCTTTAGGCATCTACATCTCGTAACATCAATCTTCAGCTATTTCAAGCTCATGAAAAACTCCACATGAGGCCCCCGAGACAAAGGATGACGCCTCACAAGTTCGCCATCCTCGTACAAGAAGCCCGTAGTCTCAGAGTCTTGAGGGGCCAAAAACCAGATGCGTTCTCCCGGACGCACGAAAGTGTCATAGAGGTCATAGAACATGCCAAAAGCATTTACGCGAAACCGAATATGCTTTTTCAAGAATCCTTCATGGGCACGATGATGAAAAAGTCTTAGCCTTTGATCAACGATCGGGCCTTTCTCTACCCGGTTGACCTTCAGATTGACCAGGGTTCCCGAAGCCACCTGGTAGCCGGATAGGGGAGTTTGCTCAACGACTACGTCCCTTGGGAGCCTGTTCCTTTGAACAGACCGTATGTGCCCGAGGCCAAGCTGTGAACGGTCCAAGATGAGCATGGCATCTTCTAAAGTCAGGCCATGCAGATAGGGCATCTGGTAGGTTGCAGGCCGTCTCCCAAGGCTGACCAGCAGGTCGATGGAATCGCCGCGGGTGACAACCGTTCCGGGAAGCGGCACCTGGGCAATGAGCTCGTCTACGGCTGCCTGGTCGCTGAATGCATGGGACACCGCACCTCGAGACAGACCGTTTTCTTCCATGATGATATCAGCCTGCCGGATATCCATACCCAAAAGGTTCGGCACCACCAAGGTTTTCGGCCCCTTGGAGATAATGATGTGGATATCACGATCTTTTTTAACTTCACTGCCGGGTCCTGGATCTTGGTGTGCGACATGGTTCTTTGGCACGTCAGACCGGTATTCGAATCCGCCCACCTTGATATTGAGCCCCAAATCGGTCAGCATGTCCAGGGCATACACCACGTCTTTTCCCACGAGCTGCGGGACCACGACTGCATCTTCACTCTTTACAATAAACCTCAAAGTGAGATATCCGCTGACGCCACCCACACCCAGAAAAGCGCCAAACAGGACCATTATCTTAAGGATGCGCTTCATCTTGTTCTTTTAAAACGAACCGCAAAGAATCCGTCCATATTGTGCTCGTGAGGGAAGCTCCTGAAATAGCCTGCACCGTCGAGTAAATAATTATCCAAATCAAAAAACCCAACAAATTCTCGATCTATAACAAATT
>JBFEUB010000035.1:0-21446 GCA_041547605.1 Desulfobacteria bacterium | reverse complement strand
ATCTCAAAAAGGCGTCTGAGGCCCCATGGCGGCGTTGCAAGTCGGATCAAAATGCTCACATACTACCGTGTATGCTGCGCTTTTTCGCCGCCCCGCGCCTTGCCCTGAACCCTGATCCACTTTTTTGAGATAGATTCTAGTGTCGTGTCCCAGGAATAAGTTCTATTACTGATACTGGAGCCGAAAGCCTTTTCCGAGCGACATTGAGCTTTTTCGGAGCCGGACTTCAGCTGAGTGGAGCGTTAAGAATCATAAACTGTTTGAGGTTTTAGCGCTCCGGTTGCGCCTGACGGCTTGAACAGAACCATTGTGTGCATGATTTAGCGGAGCGAAGTTGATGTCCCGAAAATGCTCACGGAGCAAGGAAAATGGCTTTTTGGCGATTCCATATTCTTGGAACAAACTCCTGGGACACAACACTAGTCTCTCGGTTTCTTGAGTTGCCCGCAACCTTTGTGCTAACATGATGTTAATTTAATGGAACTCACAAACCCAATTAAGCCAATAACTACTTATCATGCCAGAAAAGATCCTCGGTCTTGATATAAGCTCGGATTCTGTTGCGGCAGTCCAGGTTGCATGGGGGCTGAAGGGGCATCAGGTGACGGCCTGCGATCATGTGATGATCGAAGAGGAGGGGAGCTTGGAAGAAGCTCTGAAGACTCTTGTTGAACGGTTGGGTCCCGTGACCGAAGTCTGTTTCAGCTCCCTGCCGGGGGAACATGTATCGTACCGAAATCTTCGAATGCCTTTCAGAGATAAGAAAAAGATCAGACAGACGCTTCTTTTTGAACTTGAGACAGTGGTTCCTTTTCCGGTGGAGGACTTGCTTGTCGATTTCACCATAGTTGACCAGTCGGATCAAAGCGAAATCCTTGCGGCCTCTGTCAGGCGTGCATATGTTTCCCAGCATTTGGAGCAATTGCAGGACCTCGGTATTAATCCCGAGGTCCTGGATATAAGCGGCTTACCAACCCTCAGTTGGATTTTGAGGCAAACAGGGACGCCCGACGATGGACTTCTTCTGCACATTGGCCGCAAGAGAAATACCATGGTACTGTTCCTTAAAAGACGGGTCGCCTTGATTCGTCCCATTTCCTTTAATGGCGGTATCATGGTAGAGGCCGCGTTAAACGAGACGAACAACGGACCCGTGGATACCGAAGTGATTGAGCAGATTGAATCCAGCCTAAGGTCGTTTTGCACGGAGGTGAAAAACACCCTCCATGCCTTTGAATGGGAGAATAGAAGGTCGGTCAGTCCTGAAAAGGTTTTTGTTACAGGTGCCGGAACCCTTTATCCGGACACAGTGGATTTCTTAAACCGGTTCCTTGACCTGCCGGTTGAAAAGGTCGACCTGAGCAAGGATCCAGGCATTCAGATGGACGAGGATATTGCTCGCGCTTGGAATCCCGCTCTGATGGACAACGCACTGGCTTTGGCAATTAGGAAGACCAAAGAGGACTTGGGTTTCAATTTCAGGCGAGACGAATTCGAGGTCAGGAAAGAATATTTCGGACACAAAAAAGAAATTCGCAAGGTTGCAGCTTTCTTAATCATTGTTCTTTGTCTTCTATGCGTTAGTCTGGGCACAGATTACTATTTTCTGAAGCAACGCTACCAGCTACTTGATGACCAAATCACACAGGTATTCAAAGAAACGTTTCCAGATGTGAAACGGATTGTGGATCCGGCACACCAAATGAAGGTAAAAATAAACGAGATCAAGAAGACCGCCTCGTCCCTTCCTGGAATTGGCACGGACACGAAGGTTCTCGACCTGCTGAGGGATGTCTCGGTGCGGATCCCGGAATCCGCGGATGTGAACATCTCTCGCATGGTGGTTGATACGGATACGGTTCTGATGAAGGGTGAAACGGATACTTTTAACACCGTGGATATGATTAAGAAAGGACTGGAGCCGTCAGACTTTTTTGGTACAGTCACCATCAGTTCCGCTAATCTTGACCGATCCGGCAACCGGGTCACATTTGAGATCAAGTTGGAGCGCACCCAATAACCGCGAAGCATGCAGTTATCGGCTAAGCAATGCTCTCGGTCGTCGAACGCAGCATGTAACGCCCCAGGCAACCGAAGGACACCATACGGTTTATATTCGAATAACAAAACATGAAGCTTGCAAGACGTGAAAAATACCTCATATCAGCCGCAGCCGGCTGTATTGGCATCTTCATCCTGTTTCAGTTCCTAATCTTTCCTTTCTTTGAAAGCAAAAGGCGCACTGCAAGTGGCCTAAAGGCCAAAGAGAAGGGGCTGGGCGAGATGATGAAACTGAGTACTGAATATCAGGACTATGAGAGAAGGTCGCAAGGTATCCGGCAGGCGCTTGCCAAGCGTAAGAGGGGTTTTACACTGTTTGCCTTTCTGGAACAGGCAGCCGGTGAGGCTCAAGTCAAGGACCACATCAAGTATATGAAGCCCTCCACACCTTCGGTCACGGGCCCATATAAACAGTCAATGGTCGAGATGAAATTGGAAAAGATCACCTTGGCGCAGTTGGCCGGATACCTCTATCGTATCGAATCACCGGATGACTTGGTAAATATAAAACGTATTTCAGTCAACGAAAACAAGAAGGAAAAGGGGTACTTGGATGCTATTATGCAGGTCCTAACCTTTCAGTAGAATGGACCTGGGGGCTTCACCACATTGGCTTAGTAAATAGTAAAACCCATACGAGCGCACGGCATATGAAAGGCTCCATATTAAAGCATAAGGAATGGTTCGGATATAGCCTGTTTGTTTTAATTTGCACAGTGGCGCTGTTATACTATCGTTTTCCGTCAGATGCCTTCCGGGACTACTTCAAGGCGCAGGGGCTCAGGACAAGTCCGCGCCTGGCTCTTTCGGTTGACCGCGTGGAACCATCAATCCTCATTGGTGTGAAGTTGATGAAAACGAATGTTGCCCTGGAGAACAGCCCCGATAGAGTCATTCTCGCGGCAGATCGTCTTTCGATTAGACGTGATTTGTTATCACTTCTGAGAGGGAAATCGAGGTTTTCCTTCCACTGTGTGGCATACAAGGGCGATGTAACCGGTACAGTTGATTTCAAGAAAGACCCCGAGACGGGTTTCATTGAAACGGAAATGGCCTTGAAGAATATTCGCATCGGGGATTATGCCTATCTTTCACATCTGCTTGGCCGCCCCTTGCAGGGAACGCTCGGCGGGAACATCTCATACAGCGGGCAGCACAACGTCATGTTGAATGGCTCGGGCGAGGCAAATTTGAGGCTCTCAGACGGCAGGCTGGAACTTCTGCAGCCATTTCTTACCTTGAAGTCAATCGACTTTAGCGAAATGGAACTCGACATGGTTCTTAATAAACAGAAAATCAATCTGACCCGCCTTGAATTGAAGGGGAAACAGCTGAAAGGAACTTTGTCGGGAACGATAACCTTGAGAGAACAATTTGCCCAAAGCAGCCTTGATCTCAAAGGCACGATCGAACCGTTTGCAGCACTTTTCAAAAGCACCGAGGGAATGCAGGATAGCGTAGCAGTTTTTAGACAGCGGCTTACGCAGGGAACTCTGTCCTTTGTGATTCGTGGAACCATGAAAAAACCTGAAATCAAATTTACTTAGACCATGAAACTTATTCCGAAGCGTTATCACACCATTTTCAACCTTCTTGCCCTGTCCATCATTGTTTACATTGGCGTGGATATCTTTTACACATTCGTCGGCGCAAAGTTAAGACAACACGATACCAAGATCTCCGTGGTGGAGTATATACCTCGAGAAACAGGGAAATCCAAGCAGCCTTTCGACCACTATCAGTCGATCATGAGTAGAAATATCTTTGGCTCAGCGGATGCCGTCGCCCAGGAAGTAAAGGAGGTAAAGACAGAAGACATTGAGGCCCTTGAACCAACTTCGCTGAAGGTCGCTCTGCTGGGAACGGTTTCTGGTTCTTCAAAGAACACCTATGCTGTTATTGAGGAAACCAATAAGAGAAAACAGGGTCTCTTCAAGATCGGTGACAGCATTCAGGGAGCCGTCATCAAGAGCATACAAAGGGGAGTGGTCGTCCTCAGAGTCGGAGACAAGGATGAAAAACTCACCATGGATGAAGCGGCCGCCCGATCAACCCGAACTGAAAGGGGGCGTGCAGTGCCAACGCCCTCGCGGAGACTCCAGGGTGCTCGTGGCACAGGACGCACCATAACGGTCAGCCGTTCAGATATTGAAGCAACTCTTAAAGACATAAACGAGTTGTTGACGCAGGCACGCGTCAGGCCTCATTTCAAGGAAGGAAATCCGGACGGGTTAGCTATAAGCAGTATCAAAAAGGATTCCTTTTTCTCAAAATTAGGGCTAAGGGATGGAGACGTAGTAAGGGCAATAGATAACGTGGACATTAGAAGTCCGGATGATATACTCGACTTATACAAGAAATTGAAAACAGGCACCGGTATGGGGATACAGATAGACCGAAAAGGTCGGCAGCAAACCATAAATTACATATTTAGGTAAAGCCGTGTATATTTCTTATTTTGGTTTCAAGGAAAATCCCTTCAGCCTGACACCCGATCCAAACTATCTCTATCTGAGCCGCCACCATAAGGAGGCCTTTGATCACCTCCTGTATGGGATTAATGAACGAAAAGGCTTCATTGTCATTACGGGCGGTATCGGTACAGGGAAAACCACGCTGTGTCGGGCACTGCTTGGTACCCTTGATTCATCTACAAAAACGGCCTTGATATTCAATGCGTCTATCTCCGACATGGAACTATTAAGAACCATCAATCAGGAGTTTGGCATCGAGGATGGTTTACCAAACCAGAGCAAGAAGGACTATGTGGATAGGCTCAATCAGTTTCTGCTTGAGACATTCAGCCACGATGGCAATGCAGTTCTAGTGATCGATGAAGCTCAAAATCTTTCCCATGCTGTCCTTGAGCAGATAAGGATGCTATCGAATCTTGAAACCGAAAAAGAGAAACTGGTTCAGATTGTGCTTGTGGGACAACTCGAACTGAGGGAGATTCTGGCCTCACCCGCTTTGAAGCAGCTCGATGAGCGCATCATGGTGCGGTACGATCTTAAACCACTGGAGAAGAAGGATGTCCAGGGCTATGTGGAGCACCGACTGGTCGTAGCGGGGAGCAAAGGCAATGTGCAGTTCACAAAGGGGGCCTTCGAAGCCATTTACGCTCACTCCGAAGGCAATCCGAGGCGAATCAACGGGATCTGTGACCGAGCCCTCCTTGTCGCATACTCTAAGGACGAGTCCACCATATCTAAGCGTTTGGTTCGGAAAGCAATTGAGGACATCCACGGCAAGGTGACTCCAAAACCGAGCCCAAGAACCCATTGGGTCCAAAAAAGAGCTGCTTGGCTGTCCGTGCTCTTGCTGTCACTGTTGGTCATTGGGGCAGGCTTTATAGGATGGAATCTCAGAAAAGTGAAAGTACCATCCCCCTTGGAACAGCCAACCCTTACCCCCAGCCAATCTGCACCACTTCAGCATCAAGAAGAAGCGGATAGCGTTGAAGCTCAACTATTACCGGCCGAGCAAGAGGTTAAGGCAGTCAGAACCGAAAACGTGGCATCCATACCTGCATCCATACCAGCACCTACAGAACCTGAAATCAAACCAGCAAGCTTGTTCCTTAGCGACCAAGCCAGCCTAGCAGGACTTTTCAGGCTTTTCGCAGAGGCGCACCCAAACAGTCGTTTGGCAGAAGAGGTGCATTGGGGCCTGTTTTTCTTCAATGCAGAGCCTGAACACCATATCATGTTCAAAAAACCTTTTAGGGTTTCCGTGGCTGGCGCCCCCTCCGGGCAGGGCGTCAGTGAGGCTATGGCCCCGTCCACTTCTCGATATCTGTTGATCCAGAAAGTAACAGCAGGGGGTGCTATCGCCGTCGATGCTGGGGGTGGAGAGCAGTCAGTGACCAGAGACTTTATCCTGAAACATTGGGGCAAGGAAGTCTGCTGGATATATCCGTACGAGGACTATGATGTTGATTTGGTCACGGGAATGCGTGGTCCGAATATTGTCAGGCTGCAATTCGCACTAAATCAAATAGGTTATTCCCTTGAACCCACGGGGCTTTACGACGAACCAACATTTGATCGGGTGGCTAACTTCCAAAGCGATTTCGGATTGATAGCCGATGGGGTTGTCGGCACCCGTAGCAAGGGCTTGCTGTATCAGATGACCGATGAGCTATATCCATAAGGCCCTCAAGAAGGCTCAAAAAGAAAAAGAGACCCGTTACCACAAATACCCTGGTATGGTTTCTACGCCTGGATACAGATCGAGGCTTTTTGCTGGCAAGGCCTTGTGGCTGGTCCCTTTTTTCTTGATCTCGCTTGCCTTGGCAGCCTATTTTTTGTTACTCTCCACGGGCACACAGTCTTCAGTGCCTGAGCATGTGAGGCCTACGGCGACCCCGCAGACGCCTCGAGAGTCCAAGCAGGTTTCACCTTCAAAGCCCAAGGCCACGCCACGGCCTCAGCCGACGTCACGTCAGGTAACGCGACAGGCTCAGGTGACTCCTCAATCCCAGGTCACGTCACAGCCACAGGTGCCCCCACGACCCCAGGTGGCTCCCCGGCCTCAGCCGACGTCACGTCACGTAACGCCACAGGCTCAGGTGACCCAACGATCCCAGGTCAAGCCACCATCACCGGAGACGCTACCAGGTCCGGTGGCTCCAAGTCCTCAAGCGACGCCACAGCCTGCGGTAACGCCACGCACTCAGAGCGCGGCAGGCGTTGCGGCCTTGTATGAACAGGCAAGGGGTTTGCATAAAGGTGGCCATCTGCGCGAGGCTATGCGTCTCTATCAGAAGACTCTTAGCCTTGATCCGAACAACGTGGATGCATTAAACAATTTAGGGGTTATCCATATTCAGAATCGAAGTTACCCGGCTGCTCGGGCATCTTTTGAAAAGGCCCTTAGGCTCAGACCGGACTATGTGGACTCCCATTACAATTTAGCGTGTCTCCACGCCCTTCAGGGAAGGGTTTCGCAAAGTCTTATCCATCTGAAAAGGGCAGTCTCACTAGACCAATCGGTTAAGGACTGGGCGCGGGTGGACGCAGACCTCAGAAACCTTCGTGGCGTGCCAGAGTTTGAAGAGATGATAGGATATCGTGGAGAATAAACCTGTAAGTTTAAAAAGAAGAACTGATAGACTATAGACAAAATGATATAATGACATAGAATACGGAACAAAGGAATAAGACTGTTGAGGAAAAGGAAAGTAGAAATTGGTGCAGGAAAGGCATGCCCCTGCCAGCATGCCAACGTGCAAAGGTTCCAATACGCGTTAAGATATTTCTTCTACTTTTTAGGCATCGGCCTGTGGCTGCTCATGGCTAATTTTCCAGTCCATGCAGCCCGTGTTGCGGGTCAGGAAGGCGTGACACCTGCCGCACCAGAAGTTGCCCAGCCCACCCCCGAGCCGCCAGCCAAAAAGCCTGGGGTTGAGGAACCACCTCCGAAAGCCCCTGCCCCTGAACGGCCTGTGCCGGTTCAGCAAGAAAGGCCCCTCGAGCCAGTGGCACCCGTGGCGAAAGAAGTGCCCGAGGAACGTTACGTGACCATCGATTTTGATGACGTGGACATTGCACTTTTCATTAAGTTCATCAGCGAACTCACGGGCAAAAACTTCGTAGTCGACAAAGCGGTTAGGGGAAAAGTCACGATCATTTCCCCCACAAAGATCTCGGTGGACGAGGCTTACAGGGTTTTTGAATCGGTGTTGGAAGTGCACGGCTTTACCACAGTTCCGGCGGGCACTGTTGTTAAGATCATACCCTCTGTAGAGGCCCGGTCCAAGAACATCGAAACGCGGTTACGTGAGGAGGCAAGCGACCCCGAAGACAAGATTGTGACACAATTGATTCCCCTCGAATATGCTAATCCTGACGAGCTGAAGAAACTCTTTGCTCCCCTGATATCAAAGAGCAGCGTCATAGTGTCATACGCCCCAACCGGTACATTGATCGTCACGGACGTTTTGTCTAACATCCAACGGCTGCTCCGGATTATCGGAGCCATTGATGTGGTGGGTATTGGAGAAGAGATATCTGTGGTGCCGCTTCAAAATGCCACTGCATCGATTTTGGTAAAGTCGCTGACCTCTGTATTTCAGACGCAAGCGCGGGGGAGGAGAAAGGGCACAACCGTGAGCCCTGATATCAAGGTTGTCGCCGACGATCGGACCAACGCTCTGATTATCGCGGCTAGCGAAGACGACACCCTGAGGGTTAAAAAGCTTATTAGCTTGTTGGACAGAGAGATTCCCCGGGGGGAAGGGGATATTCGGGTTTACTATCTTCAAAATGCCAACGCCGAAGACTTGGCCCAGGTTCTAACAGCCCTTCCTTCCAAGGAGGCAAAGGGCACCCCCCAGAAGGGAAAGGCTCCCGTGATTTCCAAGGAAGTCCAGATCGTAGCTGATAAGGCGACCAACTCGCTGGTCATTACGTCAAACAAGGACGACTACCTCATTCTCGAAGACGTCATCAAGAAATTAGATATTTTGCGACGCATGGTATACATCGAGGCCCTGATCATGGAAGTCAATGTGAATAAACAGTTCGAACTTGGTGTGCAGTGGCAGGTCGGAGACGATATTGGCAGCTATGAGGGAAGAGAAATCGGCGGTTTTGCAGGTTCCACCCCTCCACAGGGTCTCTTTCCAGGAGTTGATGCAACCGGGACGGTGGGTCTTCAGCCCGGGTTTTCCTTTGGCGTTTTGGGTGAAACCATTACCATTGGCGGGCTTCAGTTTCCCACCATAGGGGCGGTGATAAAGGCTTTCCAGAGTGATACGGATGTGCATCTCTTACAACACCCCCAACTTATGACCACAGACAATGAAGAGGCGGAGATCGTGGTTGCAGAAAATATCCCCTTTCTGACCAGGCAGGAGACAACCGCAGCCGGGCTGGATTACAGCAATTACGAATTCAAGGATGTAGGAGTAACACTCAAGATTACACCGCAAATTAACCAAGAAAGGTTTGTTCGTCTGAAGATTTTCCAGGAAGTGGCCCAAGTGGTTGAGCAAGAAGAGATAGGGCTGCCAAGCACCCTGAAGCGAACGGCAGAGACCACGGTGATTATAAAAGACAAGCATACTGTCGTGATTGGCGGGTTAATCGATGAAATACTGACCCAAACGGATTACAGCGTGCCTTGCCTGGGAAGTATTCCTCTGCTTGGTCGGCTTTTCAAATCAGAGGGGCGGAGTAGAGGTAAGACGAATCTTTTCATATTTTTGACGCCCCATATCATTGAAAATCCGGAAGAAGCCACGCAAATATACGAAGAAAAAAGGGAGCACATCGAGAGGATCCAAGAGGGTGTGATCAAAATGTATGAACGACCAAAACGCGGGGGCGAAGCGTCAACAGTTGAGGGGCAATAGAGCACTGACATGAAACTGGTTGGAGAAATATTAAAAGAGGGCTGTGGGCTGTCAGAGGAAGCGCTTGCTGACGCCCTCAAGGTGCAAGAGGAAAAAGGGGGCTGGATCGGAGAAATTTTGGTCCAGCAGAACGTTGTTTCAGAACCGGATCTCTTGAAGGCCCTTAGTACCCAGTTGAACCTCCCTTTTCTGTCTGAACTGCCCACCGAAGATCTGCATACCGATTTTGCCGGAAAGGTACCCATCCAATTTCTCAAAAAATACAGGATGGTTCCGGTGGTTACCTCAAACGAGACCTTGATCGCCGTCAACGATCCCTTTGCATTTCAACCTCTGGACGACCTACGCCTGAGTTTAGGGTGGGATGGGGTAAAGGTGGTGCTTGCCACTTATGCAGCAATCCTTTCGACGATCAATCTTACCTACGACATGAGCCAGGATTCTGCAGAACGCGTCATCCAGGATATGCATGAGGATGACAGCGACCAGATCCTGTCTGAACTCTCTGAAATAGAGAAGACCGGGGATCTATTGGATGAGACGAGCGAAGCGCCCATTATCAAGCTCGTCAATTTGATGCTTTCACAGGCCGTGAAGGCCCGTGCCAGCGACATCCATATTGAACCGTATCAGGATAAGCTCAAGATTCGCTTCCGCGTGGACGGCATTCTTTACGACAAACTGGCTCCGCCAAAGCGTATTCAGTCCACACTGGTATCTCGGGTCAAGGTTATGGCCAGATTGAACATCGCCGAAAAGAGGCTGCCTCAAGATGGGCGGATTGAGATCAGGATCGCTGACAAGAATGTGGACATCCGCGTTTCTACCATCCCGACGGCCTTTGGCGAGCGTGTCGTTCTGAGACTGCTCGACAAATCGACTGTACTGCTAAAGCTTACCGACATTGGCATGCCTGAAGAGAGGCTTAAACGTGTTGACAGGCTCATCCGAATCCCCCACGGTATTATCTTGGTAACAGGCCCTACAGGGAGCGGCAAGACCACCACCCTGTATGCCGCCCTCACCACGATCAATCATCCGGACATTAACATCATCACCATAGAAGATCCTGTTGAATATCAGATTGAAGGAATTGGTCAGATACAGGTCAATCCGAAAATCGGGCTAACCTTTGCCAAAGGGCTTCGCTCGATCGTTCGGCAGGACCCAGACGTTATCCTTGTGGGTGAGATTAGAGACCTGGAAACGGCGGAAATTGGCATCCAGTCTGCCCTGACGGGTCACCTTGTCTTCTCCACCCTTCATACAAACGACTCGGCAAGCGCAGTGACCCGCCTTATTGACATGGGGATAGAGCCCTTTCTGGTCAGCTCTTCGGTGATTGCCATATTGGCCCAGCGACTGGTCCGTGTCATCTGTAACGATTGCAAAGAGGCCTATACACCCGACGAAGAGTCGCTGGAGAGTATTGACATAACCCCCGAGATGGCTGCTGGCAAAAAGATATACCGTGGCAAAGGTTGCCCTTCATGTCTCAATACCGGCTACAGAGGAAGAAGCGGCATCTTCGAGCTCATGATCCTAGATGACGCCCTCAAGAATATGATCTTGAAAACCTCGGATGCCAATGCCATCAAGCGCGAAGCCGTTCAGCAAGGGATGACGTCGCTTCGCCAAGATGGAGCACAGAAGGTCCTGGACGGGATTACAACCATCGAAGAGGTTTTTCGGGTGACCCAGCAGTAGAGTCCCATGCTGTAATCACCTCACTCACTACCTGGAGCCCCCTGCAAAACGTTCAATTTTGTTCAAGGTCAAGGAAGGCGAGGATTTTAACCGGAGGAATACTTCAAGTATTTTGAGGATTGAAATCCGAGCTTGACGCAGAGATTGGGCAAAAGGGGATGTTTTGCAGAGGTCTCTCCTAGGCCTTTTGCGTAACCATTATGTCTCGTTTCGGATAGGGAATTTCGATCCCCTCTCTGTCAAATGCTTCCTTCACCTTATCGGTCATATAGGATATGGTGTCGATCCTCTTTCTGGCATCCTTGATCCACACCCTCAGTTGAAGATCCACTGATGAGGCCCCAAATTGTCTTACCACCACCTTGGGCGGTGGATCTTGCAAGACCCATTCTGCTGTCTTTGCCACTTCCAGTATCACCGATTTCGCCTTTTCAATGTCCGTATCGTAAGAAACCCCAATAGGAATCCGAACACGGATATCGCTCGAAAGAGTCGTATAATTGATAATATCTCGCATCATGATCTCATTGTTAGGAATGACAATGACGATATTATCTGTGGTCCGGATCTTGGTAGCCCTGAGGCCGATATCGATCACATCTCCCCATGTAGCCGAATTCGATGGCGAGGACCACACCTCGATCCGGTCACCAATTTCAAAAGGCCGGTCAATAATTAGCAAGACCCCCGCTATAAGGTTTGACAAAGTATCCTTGGCTGCAAAGCCTATGGCGATGCCTGCAACGCCAGCCCCAGCTACAAATGGCATCACGTTGATTCCCAAGACATCAAGGGCAAGCAGGATGGCAATGGCAAAAATAATAACACCCGAGAATTTGTTCAGAAGATCGAAGACAATGTCGTCTATTTTGCTCGCGGTCTTCTTGACGAGATTGCCCTCAAGGTAACTAAGTATCATCAGGGCAAAATCCTTTGTTGGAAAGGCTAAAAGGATGATCAGGGCTGCATAGAAAACCTTTTCCAGGATCGGAATCCTGAGCAGATTCAAAAAGTATATGCCACACATAAAGATTAAGGCATACAAAACGGCCTTTTGAATCACGGCAAAAATCTGGTCGTGAATCCGCACAAATTCATATTTTTGGGCTCTCTTTCGGACCCGCCTCATCGCCCTCTTAAAAACAGCCCAGACAAGAAGGGCACCCATCACGACCAAGCCTGCCTTCAAAAGCACAGGATAAATAGCCGCCCATTTAGAAAGGACGGCAGCGCCTATTCCCTCCCAAAGATGCTTCACATACTCCAACATTTGCTCAACCCCCACAATCCCTCGTAACAACGTTTAAATCCACCATATAGATTGTAAACAATCCGTCCCTCTCAACACTCCCGATTCACGCCCCATTCGTCAGCCGACAATGCCATCATGTTCTCCTTCAACAACATCGTACAAGATATTACCTGCAAGGATCCTTGCGTATCTAGACAGCGTGTGACTTTCCCTTTTCGCCACATCGATGACGTGTATCACTTCGACCTGGTTGGCGACCAGGTAGTCCGACAACAGCCAGCGGTGACACCTGAAAGGGAGCGTTTCAGCACACATGATGCACGTTTTACCACTGCCAGCCAATTGCAAGAGCTTATCAACATCTTCCTTGAACGTCTCTGTTAGCATATGGTCAGCGTAATTCCGGAAGCCATGACTTTTCAAAGCAACATGCGGCGATTCTGCCCCGAGCCCTTTTTTCCTATACCCGCCCAGCCCCTTGTACCACTCGTAAGTAACACCTACTTGGGGGAGGCTGGCCTCAAGAGCCTCCAGATTGAAATGGGGATTTCTCTTTGACCCGGGATACGATCGGATATCAGCAACAGTCTGAATGGCATACCCTTTGAGGATATCTACAAGTTCACTCAAGCCCTTGTTCCCATGTCCAATGGTATAAATTCTTCTCCGCATGTTGAACGACACATGAAGAATGATGAGATGCCATAAAGAGGTTACGGCTTTTTCTTATTCAGGCGCTGAAGCATCGATGTCCTGAGTTTGCGCCACTTCATCAATCTGTCTTTTATGATCTTCTCATAGCCCCTGTTTGTGGGCCTGTAATATACCTGATCCTTGAGTTCTTCAGGCAGGTATTCCTGAGGTACGTAAGCACCCTTAAAATCATGGGCATACTTGTAGTCTTTGCCATAATCCAGCTCTTTCATCAGTCTGGTCGGCGCGTTTCGAATGTGAAGGGGAACGGGAAGCGTGCCGGTTTGGCCAATGGTTTCCTTTACCTTGCTGTAACCTGCATAAAGGGCGTTGCTTTTCGGAGCGGTTGATAGATAGACAGCAGCCTGAACCAGGGCCAAATCCCCTTCTGGTAGTCCGATGAACTGAAAGGCCTGCATCGCGGAAACGGCCACAGAGAGTGCTCTTGGGTCGGCATTTCCAACATCTTCTGAGGCAAATCTGACCATCCGCCGAGCGATATAGAGGGGATCCTCGCCAGCGGCTAACATGCGGCCAAGCCAGTAGAGAGCAGCATCGGGGTCACTGCCTCGTAAACTCTTGTGAAAGGCCGAAATCAGATTGTAATGCTCTTCACCGTCCTTGTCGTATTGGAGGGCTTTTCTCTGGAGGGCAGACTCTGCCACCGCACGTGTGATCTTTCTTTCTGGTACCTCCTTTTCCTGAACGAGAGATGCAGCCGCTTCTAAATTATTCAGCGCTGTGCGGGCGTCCCCATCCGCTGCCCAAACCATATGTTTCAGGGCATCCGGCTCAATTTGCAACGAGAGAGGCCCGAGTCCGTTTTCCCTGTCGCCTATGGCCCGTCTCAAGATAGTCGATAATTCTTCATCGGAAAATGGCTCAAGGACCATAACCCGTGCCCTTGACAAAAGCGGTGAGATGACCTCAAAGGAAGGATTCTCGGTCGTTGCGCCAATCAGCGTGATCAAACCACTTTCTACGTGTGGGAGGAACGCATCCTGCTGAGCCTTGTTAAACCGGTGAATCTCATCAACGAATAGAAGCGTCTTTTTTTTATGGTAGCTACGTTGCGCTTTGGCTTCCTCAACAACCGCCCTGATCTCTCTGACTCCAGAAAGCACAGCAGAGAACGTCTCAAAGTGAGACTTTGTCTCACTGGCCATGATACGAGCTAGGGTTGTCTTACCTGAACCCGGCGGCCCCCAAAAAATAACCGAAAATAGTCTATCCTCCTCTATAGCCCGACGCAGTAAACAGTCCTTGCCGAGAAGACGTGTCTGGCCTACAAAATCCGTAAGCGTTTTGGGCCGCATTCTGTCTGCCAGCGGATGGACAGCCCCTTGGGTCTCTTTTCCAGGTTGATTGAATAGATCCATGGCTTAAGCCTTCTAGTGTTGTGTCCCAGAAATACACTTCAGCCCTTTTCTCGCCTTCGAAAAATAAGCCGCATAGGCGTCCAGTCCAGCCCAAGGGCTTCTCGAAGCTCGTTGACCACGTATCGTTCATAAGAGAAATGAATACCTTTTGGATAATTCACGAAGCAGACAAACGTTGGCGGTGCCGCAACCACCTGCGTGGCATAATAGAACTTGATGAGCCTACCACGGTAGGAAGGAGGCTGGTGTTTATTGATGATACCTTCAAAGACTCTGTTTAGGCGTCCTGTATTGATGCGTGTCGTATATTGCTCGTAAACGGTCTCTACCCAGTCGAAGATCTTGAACACCCGCTGCCCCGTAAGCGCCGAAACCGTCAACACCGGAGCAAACCTCAAGAACTTCAGACGCTCTTTCACTGCATCCACGTATGCTTTGGCCGTCGAGGAATCCTTTTCAACCAAATCCCATTTGTTCAACAGCACGATGCATGCTCGCCCCCGTTCCAGGGCATAACTAGCGATGTTGGCATCCTGGTCTGTCACCCCTTCAGAGGCATCCATCATGACCAGTGCGATGTCGCATCGTGCAAGGCTCCTCAGGGCCTTGATGATCGAAAACTTCTCCAACTTTTGTCGTACGCGAGCTTTCCTGCGGATTCCAGCCATGTCAACCAATACGTACTCTTTCCCGTTCACGGTGCAAACCGTGTCAATGGCATCCCGGGTAGTCCCCGGTACTTCACTCACCAGCAGACGTTCATCTCCAAGGAGGCGATTGATCAAAGAGGATTTGCCCACGTTTGGACGGCCTATGACAGCCAGCCTGATCCGATCGGTGGGAACTCCCGGGGCACCTCGAGGCAAAATGGCGGTCAATGCTTCCATGAGATCGTGCATGCCGTACCCGTGTTCAGCAGAGACTGGATGGAGAGGATCCACGCCTAGGGCGGAGAAGTCAGACAATAACAATTCATGCCTCGGCCCGTCGATCTTGTTGACAGTATAAAAAACGGGTTTACTTGACTCACGAAGCCTTTGGACCAAATCCACATCAGTCGGAGTAACCCCTTCCCTTCCGTCAAAAAGCATGACTATGGCGTCTGCTTCTTCTATGGCTTGTATCACCTGGTATGTGACCAAGGACCTTAACGTGTCTGACTCAAAACCGGAAAACCCCCCCGTGTCCACGACGGTGAAGGCAGTCTCATCCCACCAGGCATCCCCGTAATTTCGGTCGCGAGTGACACCGGGAAAGTCATCTACAAGGGCTTTGCGGGAACGCGTTATTCGGTTGAAGAGAGTAGACTTGCCCACGTTTGGGCGTCCCACGATGGCAACGATAGGCTTCATGTTAGAGTCGCGGATTTCGAGTTACGGGTTGCGCGTGCGTGGTGAAGGCTCAAAGTTGATATGCAAAACACGACAGGGCCGCTTCTAACTTTGAACCTCCGGCTTTGAGCTTATACAGTATCTTAATTTCAGTAGGAGGACAAGATATGGTGTGTTATACTTAAAAGGAACATCAGTCTGCAAGGCCTCTACGCTTCTTTGCGGCCTCTATGAGCTCAATCAAAGTGCTGACCTTGTCCTTGGACGGTCGATTGAAACAGCGATCCCAATCAGTTTGGGTGAGCTTCCTTCTAAGATACGTCTCAACTGCAAAGTGTCTTTGCCAGCAAGCCAGGATACGCGGGCAAGGGAGATCTCCTCCTTCTCTTTGACAGTAGGCAAAGGTTACCTCCCCCCCCAGTTTTGGACACCTGATCTCTAAATGGTCGTACATTGCGAAATGGTTGAGTCGGTTTCAATCCAACCACTCAACTACTCTACTTTGTAACCGACTACTCTTACGGCTTGGGTAATGCCTCAATCAACTTAAGAGATCTTTGGATCTCTTCATCCGGAAGTTCATACTTTGTGAGCTTGCCCGAGAGAAAGGCGTCATAAGCGGCAAGATCAACCAATCCATGGCCGCTCCAGTTAAAAAGGATGACTTTCTCTTTGCCCTCTTCTTTCGCGCGCTTGGCTTCTTCAACTACGGCCGCGATCGCATGGTTTGTCTCCGGCGCGGAGATAAAGCCTTCGGTTCTTGCCCATTTCACGCCGGCATCAAAAGTCTCCAGCTGATCGTACGCCCTAGCCTCAACGATCTGCTCCTTGACAAGATGGCTGATGATAGGGGCCATACCATGGTACCTCAGGCCACCAGCATGGATAGGCGCAGGTACAAAATCGTGGCCCAAGCTGTGCATGGCCAACAGTGGCGTTGTCTGAACCGTATCCCCAAAATCATAGCAAAACGGGCCTCGCGTCATGGTCGGGCATGACTTAGGCTCAGCAGCCACAAGGGAGATATCCTTGCCATGGATCTTGTCACGCACAAACGGTAGGCACAGCCCGGCAAAGTTGCTACCCCCGCCCGCGCAACCCATGACAACATCAGGATAAACGCCGATTTTTTCCAGCTGCTTCTGGCACTCCAAACCATTTACAGTTTGGTGCAACAGAACATGATTTAAAACGCTTCCCAGGGAATAGCGTGCGGTTTCATCCATGACCGCATCTTCAATCGCCTCACTGATGGCTATGCCGAGGCTCCCTGGAGAATCAGGATCTTCAGCCAAGATCTTTCTCCCTGCTTCTGTCTTGTCGCTCGGGCTGGGAATACAGTTGGCCCCCCATGTCATCATCATCAAGCGCCGGTAAGGTTTTTGCTCATAACTGACCCTTACCATGAATACCCTGCATTCCAGGCCAAACATCTGACACGCCATGCTCAGGGCACTTCCCCACTGGCCTGCGCCGGTTTCGGTAGAAAGTCGCTTCACGCCAAAAGCCTTATTGTAATAGGCTTGGGCAACGGCCGTATTAGGCTTGTGGGATCCGGGAGGGCTCACCCCTTCATTCTTGTAGTAGATCTTAACAGGCGCATCCAACAGCTTCTCAAAGTTTCGCGCCCGGTAAAGCGGCGTCGGTCTCCATAGGAGGTATTTTTCCAACACTTCTTCGGGGATGTCAATCCAACGGTCGGTGCTTACCTCCTGTTCGATAAGATTCATCGGAAAAACCGGGGCCAGATCGTCAGGGCCAACAGGTTGTCCTGTCCCAGGATGGAGTGGTGGGCTCATCGGCGTCGGCATATCAGCCAAAATGTTATACCACTGTTTAGGGATCTCACTTTCGTCTAGGAATACCTTAACCTGGTCCATAACATGTCCTCCTTATCAGATTTTTTGACAAAAATAACACCTTGAATACACTTTTACCTCAATGAACTCTTACAAAAAATGCCATGGGAGAAACCCATGGCATTTTCTCTTCTGCTTAGAGCCATGGAAAGATTTCTCTTGCCCACGGCTCACCTTTCATTTCCTAGAATGGCAAGCCCTGTGGGCAGGCTCCTTTGATATCCTGCCTCCACCAACCAACGGTCTCGTACTTCCCGCCAAGACTCATAACTACTAATTATCTTTAGACATTAACTGATTTCGCATAACAAATAACGCAAATATATGTCAAGGCCAAAATGGTTACCCAGTAGCACCGCAGACATCATCCCCTTTACCGAGACGACACACCATGGCACCAGTCCGCCGGGTTCTTAGACAATCTTATAAACAAGATCGTTTTCCCGCACCCTTTCTTTGACTTTAACTCCAATAAGATCTCCTGGCTTTGCCTCCTCAATGGGCTCCCTTTCAATCTGCATGCTGGTAATGGTCTCTTCAAAATCCGTCGTGTGGCCCTTAAAGTGAAGCCTGTCCCCGACTCTCAGCACACCTGCCGTGACTTCAAGAGCCGCTACACTCGGTTTGGCAAAATATTTTTGAACCCGTCCGATCTTTTCCTCTTCCATTTCACACCCCCTGGAGGCAAGTTAACATTGACAACTAAATATTTATATACTGAACCCGTTTACAAAGCAACCATGTTCTGATAGAAAACGTCAACTTCCTTCGTAAACACAGGGAGGGATCCCTCTTGTCTCTTGTAAACAACAAGTCAAGCCCAAACAAGTGCGGGAGTTGCCTGTATCTGCTTATCGCAAGTCTTCTCATCCTATGGATATGTATAACGGGATGTCGACCCACCCCTTATGAGCCACCTGTTTCGCCTGAGCTGGCCACAGCTTTAGAGCGTTTTGAGAAGGCCGAGCAACTCTTTCAAGAACACGCCTACTCAGAGGCGCTTACCATCTATCAGAATCATCTCAGACAGTTTCCAGGAGGTCCTCTTGCAGACACCGCCTTGATGAAGATCGGCACACTTCACCTTGCTACAGGAGACTATCGAGAAGCCAGAAAGGTATTTCACCAGCTGATCCGAGAGCATCCGAAAAGTATCTTCGTAGAAGATGCCAGATTAAGTGTCATACTCGCGTATCATAAGGAAGGAAATGACCGCGCAGCTATTAACTATGCAAGCTCAGTCTTACGAATTGCGAGGACACGTCACTACAAGTGCCGCATTTACAACCTTATGGGAAACAGCTATTCCGCTAACGGGCAGTTCAAAGACAGCGTCGAGAGCTACATGAATGCCTATCAATTGGCCGAGCCACAGGCCCGCGAAGAAATCATAAGTAAAGTGAAGGAAGTCATCACCTTCCTCCAAGAACCAGAATTGGATGCACTTCTTGAGCTATATGCAAATGAGATTCCAGGCGGCTACCTACGCCTTCAACTGGCAAAGAATTATGCACGGGAAGACCGCATGGATCTAGCAATGGACGTCCTGTCGGATTTTATCAGCGTATTTCCGCACCACGATGAACGTGAAACGGCCATGGCCCTTATGGAGGAGTTAAAGTTAAGATCCCTGGTCGATCCTTTTTCGATCGGCTGTATCTTGCCCCTGAGTGGGCCTTACGCGGTGTTTGGGAACCGAGCTCTTATGGGTATTGAGCTAGCGTTGGATCAATTCAATGCGCAACCCGGTGTCAACCCGATTCTTTTACTTATCAAGGATTCCCAAGGGAACCCCAGCCAAGCAGCCACAGCTGTTGAGGACCTGGCCCTCAAGGACCGCGTAATAGGCATTATCGGGCCCATGATTACATCAGAGTCGGCGGCCATTAGGGCTCAAGACCTCAAGGTCCCCATTGTGACGCTGACTCAGAAGCCGGATATTACCAAATTGGGGGACTATGTCTTTCGAAACTTTTTGACTCCCTCCTTGCAGGTAAAAGCAATCGTAACATATGCCGTTCAAGAACTCGGAATCGGCGAATTTGCAATCCTTTACCCTCGGGAACCCTATGGTGTTTCGTTCATGAACAGATTCTGGGACGAATTGATTGTCCACGGGGCGCGGATAGTCGCCATCGAATCGTATGGTCCGGACCAGACCGATTTTGCCGACCCCATCAATAAGCTGGTCGGTATGTACTATCCTAGACCGGAAGAACCCGAGCAATCAAAAAAGCTTGATGATCCGTCGGCCGCGCTGCACAAAACCACACCACTGGCAGAGCAGTCGCCAGAAGGAAAAGAGAATGAACCTGAACCGATCGTCGATTTTGGAGCTGTCTTTATCCCGGATACTTTCGAGAAAGTTGGCATGATTGCCCCCCAGTTCCCATATTATGATGTTAGTAATGTCCTGCTTCTAGGGACGAATCTGTGGCATTCGGATAAATTGACCCAGATGGCGCACCGCTATGTGCAGGGTGCCATTGTCCCGGATGGTTTTTTTCTGAAGAGTCCCTCACCTATGGTTAAGGATTTTGTTAGGAGATTTGAAGAGATTTTCGGCAGCCCGCCGGGATTCCTGGAAGCTCAAGCCTATGATGCAGCCTTAATCCTTTTTCAACTGACGAATCAGCCCGCCGTCCAGTCCAGACTCACCTTGAAGACGGGCCTCATGGAAGTCAAAGACTTCCCGGGTATGACTGGCCTCACCTCATTTGAAGAAACCGGAGACGTGGACAAACAGATCTATCTTCTCAAGATAAGAGGAGACCAGTTTGTCCAGATAAGACCATAGAAGCCATCTCAAAAGAGTGGGTCGGGGTTCAGGGCAAGGCGCGGGGCGGCGAAAAAGCACAGCATACACGATAGTATGTGAGCATTTTGAGCCGACTCGCAACGCCGCCATGGAGCGTAAGATGCATTTTTGAGTTGGCTCATCATTGAGCGAAACGCGGGAGTGCCCCAAACCCACCGACCGCCGGTGAAGGCTTGCAGGATACCCGGGACGAACCCGTGGGAAAGCCGGAGACATGGAACAATAAACGAATCTGTGTGAAGCGCCCTGACCAGAGATCGCGGGTTCTGCCTTGCGACAGCACCGCGTGTCCGGGAAGCAGGCCGGTCAAAAGGCAATGAAAGGAGGGGATTTTATGGGCTGTAAGGATGCTAGGCGCAACGTAGAAAAGCATGGACCGGGTGTAGTTCTTGACCCCGTGCTGAGAGACACTGTTTTAAAACAGGCTTCCAAAGGGGAACTTCCGTGTGCAGTTGCATTTGACGTCGCACAGAAGCTTGGGGTGCTACCCGATGCCGTAGGCCAGGCCGCCGACCTGCTGGAACTGCAGCTGGTGAAATGCCAGCTCGGTTTGTTTGGCTATCGCCCCGAGAAAAGTATTGTGAAGCCTGCTGCATCTGTGTCCCCAGAACTGGAAAGAGCGATCTTTGCAGGTCTGGTCAACGATCGTTTGCCTTGCAAAACCGCCTGGGACATTGCCGAACAACTCGGCATCCATAAGATGAAAGTGAGCGGTGCATGTGATGCCATGGGTATCAAAATCAAACCATGTCAACTCGGTGCGTTTTAGCCCCTCAGTTACGAATGACGTCTGTACTGTCAAGCAATGATAGGCACAACCACACAGACACGCCTGACCATGCGTTCTGTATGCGTTCTTTCACTGTTTTTGTTCAAACGTTTGTCCCAAATAGACTGATTGTCAAAAATATGTTCCGTTTGCTCGCAAGTCGTTGATGATTGAAAATATTATTTGGCAAACGACATTGTGCAATTTTGGAGAAGATTTT
>JBFEUB010000034.1:0-21750 GCA_041547605.1 Desulfobacteria bacterium | reverse complement strand
TGAACGGTTCTGCACTTGGAACCGCTTATGTCCCCTACGCTCAACCGACCCGTTCTTGTTGGTCATGACATAACCTTTCCACCGGATTTGGTGTGAAGAATGTCAGAACCTTCCGTCAGACAACACGAAAACTATATATTGAGCCTTATTTAACATCTAACCACAACATACTGTGCATGTCAACGGGAAAAAACCCCTGACACGGCGTCTCTGAAACGCCTGGGCCCCCTCTTTCTAACGGCAGCGTGAAGCTCAGAGTGGGAGAAAGTTCGGTGTGTTTAGAAGAAGGCTTATCTCGTTTTGGCGGGTGGCGTGGCTGACGATGGGAATCATTTCGTTGTTATGATATTAGGTATAAATTGCAAATCAAGCCAGATTCAAGATGCTGCCATACTATCTCTGAAAATAAGAGGCCGAAAAACTTACAGTATCCAATTCATAATCTCTATACGGCTTAAGAATAAGTGGCCCACCAACATCTCGGTTAGCCTCTCCGGCCCAAATTTCCGGTCTCTTTCGCGGTGAACTTCGAGTCAGATCTCTCCGTGCTTTCTTATCCTATACGCCATCATAATTTGCACAAGTATGGCACCAAAGCAGGACAGTTGACAGTTAGCCTTGCAAGCCTTACCAGTTTGTAAAGGACCGAAAGAAAGGAGCAAGGATATGTCTGCCAAAGCATTTCTAAAATATGCATTTCTGATGGCTTTTTTAATTGTCTATGTCGTACCCTTTGATTCAGCCCTGCCTGGTATCCTGCGGGATGGGTATAAGACTTATTTGGTCGATCGGACTGAGGAGCGCTGGGACATTACGCAAGCCAAATCCATTGGCTTCATTCCCAACCGTTTTGAGTATGGATTGGGAAGGTATGCATTTACTCCACTGGACGATTCATATTTTACGGACAACACTGACTGGATTTATGATCGTCTCCGGGTCATTGGGGTTGCAAATGGTTCAGAAGCAAAAGCCTACTCCATTTCTAAGCTAAGACACCACGAGATTGTGAACAGCTTGATAGGCTCAGAGCCAATAGCAGTCGGATATTAACCTCTCGCAGACCTAGCGGCTGTTTACAGCTGCCAGATTGATGGGAAGGTGTTGACGCTTGCGCCTTCCGGTTGGACTTATAAGGGGTGTATTTGTATTGTATGACAGAGAAACAGGCACCTTGTGGTATCCGTATGATGATGGTCTCATGGGGATCCAGGGGCAGTATTTTAAGAGGTGGCTTCCCAAGATTCCTTAAGAAGATACGCGATGGAGAGAGTGGAGAAAAGAGCATCCTGATTCGCCGATTACTGAAATGAAAAACTTCTAAGATCTCTGAGAACGAACCTGAGTTGGCAGTTGCCCTGCGAATCTGCACCACACAAGGGCCCATAAGCTGATCGAAGCCCTTGATGGGGTTTAAGAACAACCGATCTATCCAACGCCGCAGCTGATGTTGCCAGGCTAAATTGTCATCCAAACAGCTTTCGCTTCTCAGAATATAGCAGTTTGACGAAACTTATCATATGAGTTAGAAACCTTAAGCAGAGTCGGGCGATTGGTCTCTATTGGTTATGGCATTCTTCGGAGGTGATACAACCGAACATAATGGGGATTTGATCTCCTACCGACTTTTCTAAACCCGTCTAACCTCCTCCATCATCACGCTATTCGAAGAATATGCCTATTTAGTCGGCCTCCTTTCCGATCGCTTTGTAGCTGTCTTCTGTCTTGCTTTTTGATCTTCTGTCCGACATCTTCCTCTGAGAAAACGAGTTTTTTAGATTGCTTTAAATCAGAATTATGGCATAATACATATTAAGTTTGGATAAGGGATTATTGCATGACTATTAGCGAACAGATAGTCGAGCGCCGGAGGCATAAGCGGTTCCCAGCACCCAGGGGGCTATTTGCTGTGATCGGAGCTCGTGACATCAAACTGGGAACGATTATAGATATTAATCCTATTGGGCTCACATTGCGTTATGTTGATAGGGAAAAGTTGTCACGCGGAATGTATAGGATGGATATATACATGATTGGGGCTGATTTTCACTTAAGTCAGATCTCGATTGAAACTATTTCAGATCTCGAATTGGTTCACGGAAGACCCTACTGGCCTATCGCCATAAGGCGATGTGGTGTTCAATTTGAGGGGCTGAGCCTCGACCAGAAATCCGAGTTGGAATCTTTCATCCATAAATTTTAAGGGAAAGGATCTGAGTGAATCCTACCAAGTCCTCAGATATGGATTCCGGCCAGATTTTTCGGCCAAATACCCTTTCTTTCCCAGAACCTCCTCCAAAGTTTGACGAAACTTATCATATGAGTTAGAAATCTTTGATAGATCCGGCCCGTATGTGGGCATCAATAATGGGAAGCACATTCTACTTTTTGATTCCGGGAACTGCATACCACATTTTGTGTCCAATGACTGTCTTCCAATAGACTTCCTCCTTGATCTAACACGAATAATTCGACCCCTCAAACCACTTGCCTGACAGTTAGGTTCAATTCATCAGCCTTCTTTCCGTTTTTGGTTTTCTTTTCAAAATACAGCCTTGTGTGTCGTAAAATACAGTGTTTACCCTATTGCCATAGACCGCCTTTGGCCAGTAAAATTAGAAAAACTGAACAGTAAATGAGTGGTGTTCGTGGTGGTACATGGAACCAAAGGCTAAAGATTCAATACAGGAGCACATAAAGGACTGCTTCAAAGGTCGTGAATTAGGCAATCCTGGCAGAATGCCATGTAAAGTAAAATATATTGGAGATGAAGCACTTGTCGAATGCTTGGAAGAGAATCCCCGAGCTTGCAAGTTCTCATGGTTTATTGGGCATTTCTATTTGTGCCAGTGTCCCCATCGTGCCAAGAGTTAACGAAATAACACCTCCTTGACTCGGTTGTTGTGTTGGGGTGTGTGACGGATAGGCCCTTTTTGCTCTGTCCAAAGCCCGTGATAGTGTCCAGGTTTTTCAACCCAGACCACCCTGCTACTCACGGGCTTTCTTTTTGCTCCGTCACCCCTTGCCTGAGTGGGATAGAACCACCCCCTCTTTCTAAAGTTTTTCCAGCAAATGCCGATAGGCGGTAAGTGTGCGGTCAAAAGTTAAATAGAGGTTTGACAATGGCACGATACACAAGGATCAAAAACTTTGTTTCTCATTATCATATCCCAATATCATCCATCCCATGGTCAATGGTTTTGTGATTCTAGTTATTCCTGTCGTTTTATTGGAATTCTTCAGGAATCGCCATCAAAGAGGAGAAAAATGAACCTGACTCTCCTTGATATAGGGTCATAGGGCCTGTCCAGCTCTCCTTCTTCAGATAGCCCGGACTATGGACGAGAACCCTGCGGCCTTTCTTCTTTTCTTGCTTCCCACGCTCGATAGGAACCCCTTGCTTGCCAATAGAACACGCTTTGGCACGCCGTTTTCGATTAAAAGCCTTACCCCTATACCTAAAAAGTCTATGAGATCGTCCATTTTATGGCGTTTTTTGATCGTCCAGGTTGAGGCTCAAGACACAAAAAAAGCCCTCGGAGATGTTCTCCCTGGCATACGCTACCAGACCCATGCCCCACGACACGGGGTATCTCCAAGGGCTGTATTGTTCTGATTGTCTGCGTATGTTCGGGAGACTCAAACATAAGACCTCGCCGGTCTGTTAATCTATCTGATAGGGGTTGTTAACATAAGTTGTCCGTTCATTGTGCTTCTTTGGAAACTGATTGATAGATGTCAATACATCTATCAGTTGCCAAGAAAAAAGATTGATTGAACACTTCTATTTTGATATTCAGACCTTATGGAAAAAAAGATGTTCTCAACACGCCTCAATACAGAAATCTTAAAACGGGCAAAGAAGCTCGCCATAGACCTTGACCGGCCCCTCAATGATGTCTTAGAAGAGGCCATTCGGGATATCCTGAAAAAATACAAAAAGAAGCCCAAGAAATAGTATAACCCTTACCAAGAGGGTATGCCATGAACTGAAACCAAGACCCCATTTCTCGTTCGCAGAGATAGGCTTTTTGTGGTTTTGAAAGGAGGATAACATGAAAAGGGCAAGCCAGGTTTTAATCATCGCATTGATAATTAGTTGTTGCGTAGGCATTGGTTTGTCAGAAGACATAGAGATTCCGTTTGATGGTTACTGGAAGACTGCAAGGGGAACTATTATAAAGATAGAAGGCGACCAAGGTACTTGTGTTTATACACCCGTAAAATCTTGGAAGAGATATGTCGGTGACATCGTTATAAGAAATATTCGCCAAAAAGATGACAAATGGGTAGCTGATGAATTCGTTTTATCCCGTAGAAAGGGCTCATGGGCAGAAATTGAATGGGATTATCAAGCCCATATCATAGTCAGGCGGCTCACATTTAAAGGGACGCCCGTATTATCCTATTATGAAAAAACCGATGTCGCTTCAACTATTCCTGCAATTTATCTATTTGATGGTTACTGGAAGACTGCAAGGGGAACTATTATAAAGATAGAAGGCGACCAAGGTACTTGTGTTTATACACCCGTAAAATCTTGGAAGAGATATGTCGGTGACATCGTTATAAGAAATATTCGCCAAAAAAATGACAAATGGATAGCTGATGAATTCGTTTTATCGGGTAGAAAGGGCTTATGGGCAAAAATTGAATGGGACTATCAAGACAATGTCATAGTGAGGCGGCTCACATTTAAAGGGACACCCGTATCATCCTATTATGAAAAAACTGATGTCTCTTCAGCTTTTCCTGGAAGTTATCCGTAACTCTAAAGGGCTTCATTCGGCCGACATCTTCGAACTCTACATTGGGGGAAGCATTGGGATTTATAACCGGAAAGTTTGAAGCTGAAATATCGACTGAAAGATTAGGCGAAATTAATACCAAAAAGCTTGAGTCTGGGAGTGTCACTTCGGCTTTGAAGATTCTATGACAAGATCGTAATTGGGGCCCACTTTATGATTTATGGCAGAAATGTTTACTTTAAACGGTGGGAGGAAAACCACAGACATATCGAATATGAAAAAGCTGAGCCGTTTCTGGCCTCCTGTTCTTCTCACAGGTGTTTCCAGCCAATCGACAGGTATCCGGAAGGATTTGTGGAATAATATCAGTAGACAGGAACCAATTGATAGCCCCTGGCTTGATAACTGATTTCTGAAATCCATCCGTTCGCCACATGTTTGATTTCGGATTGAATCGACGACGGGTCAACCTCAAAATACTTTACGGCAGCAAGACACACTTCAAGATGAATGCCTGCCTTGGACATCTTAGAGATGGTGTCGGCGATCTGGTCGAGATATTTGTGCTGTTCGGAGCTGAATTGACTCCGGTTGCTCGAAATCAACTTGACCGCGCTTGCCATGAAGACTACCACAAAAACAGGCTTCTTTTGCATGGCCGAAAGCTCTTTGTACGTGTCATGGATGAGCTTCATATGGACGGCTGCGATCTTGGGAATGCCGTCTCTCATATCGAAAAACACGTTGGTCGAACCAACTCCCTTCATGGCATCATATTCCTCTGCCGAGGCTAGCGAGAGGCTCGACAATACCAGAAAAAACACCATGACTGACATTAACACTACTATTCTTCCGTTTTTTTTCATATTTTGTTTTCCTTTCAAAACCTATTTCTTTTCTATTTGAAAGATCACCCGCGTCCCATTGCTGACAACGTCGTACACGGGCGACAGTCTGGTAAGTTCCTTTAGCGTTCCCACATTTTCAACATCCGTCTTGACCTTGAAATTTACTCGGATTTCCTGGTAGCCCGGCCTGACGTCATCTGCGATTTCAAAGAAGCCCCTGAGGTCAAGATCGCCCTCCAGCTCCGATTCCACTTCCTCCAACTTGATACCGCGAACTGCGGCATGGTAGACCATGGTAGTAGTCATTCAAGTTGCCAGAGCGTTCAGAAGGTGCTCAACGGGATTAGCTCCTTGATCTCGTCCTGCCAGAATAGGGGGTTCGTCAGCTTGCAAAGTAAATCTTTTGGTATGCGAAATCTCCTGACCAGCCGCATAGAATCCTGTGACGGTAGTATAATTGTGGCCACCATCGAGCCACTCATTGTTAACTCGGAATTTGCATTTGCCAAGGTCGGGTTTTTCATTTACTGTATTAATCAAACCATTCACCGCATTTACATCCACACCGTTTAGAATATTTTCTTCTGACATTTTTTCCCTCCTCTTCCATGCACCAGAGCATCTTAATGAGAAGAATGTGTCGCTTAACTACGGGTAGGGCACGAGTACGTGCATTGTAAATCCGGACTGTCCTGGATTTACAATCACAACATGCGACACTTTTTAACCTTCGGAAATGCCTCTACGCAATAGGGTGAACACTGTATTTCCGATCAATTTCGACTGTATTTCCGATCGAATTCCCAGGGTAATGGGGGGTCTTTTGCCCTATTTGGGTATGCGAACAAAAAACATGCTGTGTTGACGAAGCAGCGAAAACCACTGTTGATTTCGGCAGGCGCTAGCTATATATTGTGGGCTCGTTCTGGCAGCTAAAATGACAGATGCCTTGATAGTATCGCAAGTTGAGCACGTATACCGGACTTGCGATATTTTCTCATTATTGATCCCCACATACAGGGCGGATCTATCAAAGGTTTCTAATAGAATGATAAGTTTCGTCAAACTGCCGGGAGAGATTCTGAGAAACGAAGGCGGTTAAGCCGCAAATACGCCATCGAACCAATGGTCCAACCGTTGTTTGGCTCCTCGATCTAAGCAGCATTTAGGATAGAAGTGGAAAGTATTGAGCTTTTGGACTTTTAATTTTGAGACCAGGTGTGTCATTATCTTGAAACTGACCCGACACATCACAGATAGTAGATATCAACAGTTTTGGTTCAAGCCACTCAAACACAACATCACCCTCCTCTCCTCGGCCGCCTCTTTCTGAGGAGACAGAAAGGCTGCCTCTCTTTATCTTTATCGGGGGGCCACATGAGTTGTGTTCGCCAAGTAGTCTTGAGCATCCTGGTTGCCCAACTCGGCAGCGCGTTCGAAGTCCTCTTCAGCTTTGACTTTATCACCTGATAGCAGATACACCCTACCTCTGCCGTAATAATACAGCCCTTTTGCAGGATCCATCTCAATGGCCTTCTCAATAGAGGATATTGCCCTCTGATAATGACCTATCTCCCCCTGTGATATGCCGAGATTGAAATAGGCTTGCCGGCTTTTTCTATCCATTTGAATGGCCTTTTTGAAGTGTCTAATTGCCCCCTCATCGTTTCCATATGTTGCACAAAGAGCCCCTTTGTCTAACCAATGTTGTGAGTCTTTGGGCCTCTCAATGCTCTGGTCAGCTACGTCATCTTTGGGCCGCTCAGTCTTCTGAACATCCACCTCGCCTGTGATTCTCTTCGTTCTCTGGGCAGTGACATGAGGTCTTCGGTCAGGTTCCTTCAAAGCAGCCCGGATGGCTCCAGCTTTCTTAAGCAATTCAGCTATCTTGGTGTTACCCTTCATCTCTGCCGACATCAAGGCCATAGCTCCACCTTTGCTTCTCAGGTTTACTTCAGCGCCACCTGCAACCAACACTTGCACGGTCTCTGTATGGCCTTCAGTGGCCGCATTTATCAAAGCTGTAGATGCAGTTTTGTCTTCCGCATTAAGGTCTGCACCAGCGGCAAGCAGGGCTTTCACGGTTTCTGTCCTACCCCGCATCGAGGCATATATCAAGGCCGTCCCGCCACCTACGTCTTTGGCGTTAACGTGAGCGCCAGCCGCAATTAAAGTTCTTGCGGTTTCGGTATGGCCGCCAGTCGAAGCATTCATCAATGCCGTTATTCCCGGACCTTCTTTAAAGTTGACATCTGCACCCTCTGCTATCAAGGCCTTTACCCTGCTGGTATCTCCCCTTTCCGAAGCCTTTAACAGCTCTTTATTGATATCTTCAGCGTACGCAAAGACCGTCATTCGCGCCAAGAGCAATGCAAAAACTATCGTTATGGGCAAACATTTTTTCATCTTTGCTACCTCCTTCTCTGAACCAAGTCAGTTCCCCAGAGAACAAGCAACCTTGGGCCAAGACTGATAATAGAACCAGTGCACAACATGTTGGGTTAGGTTTCGTGAGTCCAAAACTAAAAAGTTCTTCGCAATATTGATGCCCTACATACCGGGCGGGTCTATCAAAGGTTTCTAACTCATATGATAAGTTTTCGCAAGGTATTGCGCCAAATTCTATTGAACTGGCATTGTGGGGGCGTTTCATTGTAGCAGGTAAGGAAGTTCTGGTTTTCAGGATTCAGGGCTTCTTGATGGGATGGGCCACTTATTTGATGCTAAGCCTATTTGATCGAGAACCTGGCCTTAGAAAAGGGAGTCGTTCCTACATCCACCACCTTTACTCTGAAGCGGAATTTTGCTTCCGTGCCTGGGATAGAGTATATAGGGACTGTCTCTTTCCATTTCCTGATGTATTCACCGGGATATAACTGCTGCCTTTTCCTATCCAACGGGATTTCCCAGTCTTTATCTGGAAGACTGAAAGCATTGCCCCAAAGTCTGACCTTATGCAGGACGTCTGGGTTGCCGATTATCCTGAATTTCACATTAAAGCGAATCCTATCCCCAGGAGCAAATCTCTTCTTCAACCTGCCTTTCCAATTGCTTGTCCACAGGTCAAGGATTTGAATAACAACTGTCTCCATATGACAGCCCGCACAATGAGCGCTTAGAGCATGGTATGAGATACTGTGAAGCTTGTCCTGGCTATGGCACTGTTCGCAGTACCTTATCTGCACAGGATCACTATGAGGAATGGTGGAATCGTGGCAATTGTTGCATGTATTTGAGTTGAAGACATCCCCCCGTGTGTTATGGTGGGTATTCGTTGCCGTCGATAACCCGTCGATCCCCACTATTGGCGGATCAGGCTCATCGTGTCCAGGCGGATCGGGTGAGTTGTTGTGGCACACTTTGCACCTGTAAGGCCTTGGAGTGCTATCGGAGGGCGGATACCCGGGAAAGGGTGGAATGACCGACTGATATTCGTCAATTAGTGCAGGATCGTGACACACAGTACATTGCCAGCTGGCCGCAAAACCGCCTGTATGATGGTCCCCCGGATCATGGCCCTCATGGCATCCCAGGCAGTTGTCGGCCTTGTTAGCCTTTTGCGTGTGGCAAAACATACAGTTGTAGGCAAGGGCATGATGCCTGTCGCCGAGATCCGCCCCATGACAGCTGCGACAATCGACTTGGTATCGAAGCTCGTAGGTGGTGTCATACATCCCCAGGTTCTGGAGCATGAAGTCTCCTGCCGAAGCTAAGGGAGGCCCAATGCCACAAAAGGCAAGAAGCATTACCAGGATTGAGAGGCTTGTAGGTCTCATCTTCTGTCTCTACTCAACCAGTTCAACCCCTAAGGCTCATTGGGACGTATGAAATGACTCTTGACAGAATCATTAATCTTCAAGATTTAGCGATATCCATGTGTCAGCCACATGAAACTTATCTTCTTCAAAGGGGCTCGGGGAAGACTTTCTTCTTAATAGTTAAGAACTCTTTTTAGTGCCCAGTCATCTCTATTCTCGTTACGAATCAGCAGATAACCTTTTCTATCATCAGCCAAGACCTTATAGTACGCACCGTCTTGACCACGCCACCGATCAACAATCTTCTCAACTACCAGCTTTTTCTCATTCAGGATAAAGCTTATTGGTCGGTCATCGAAGTCATAGCCACAGAAGCACTGCACTTCAATGGCAGGCATTTTTCTCTCGGAGAACATTTTCAAGTTCTGGCGTTTCCCAAATCAGTAACTCAAAGTTGTGAAGTTAAATGACAAGGAGAGGCAAATATTTTTTACATACCTCCCCGAGTATTCTCCTATCACACCAAAATGAAAATTCAATTGGCTGAAATACCAGTTTTGATGAAGGAAAAGCACAGGATTTGAACAGTATTTACTATAACTTGGTCCAGCAAGAATACTGTGAGACAATCGGTAGTATTGGAGGACAAGCTGGGTTACAGGAAGGCGGACATTGGAACAAGATGTTGGGGATCACTGTCATAGCCGAGGATTAGAGGTTCCTCTCCCAGTATCTTTAGTATCCAAAGCCTGAAGATATCAAAAACATATTGTAACATTCTCGGGTCAGCCAGAAGGCCTGCCAAACATAGCTTTAGTTGACGCTTTGCAATGTCCTATGTCAGGGCCTGACCCCACTCTTTCATTGAATCTGACTTCGTGCGTGATCCATCAGAAGCTTGATAACCGTTGCTTTATCAAAAGAGATAACCGTAAAGCAAGCCGAGCGAATTCAGTCCTGCATTGTGGTGTGCCAGATTAGCATTTGAGACATGGTCAAATGCAATTGACACGCGATGACAATCATGGAGTGTGTATCCGATCTCGATGGGTATACGAAAGAGAACGCGTGATCCAAGCTCTCTTTTATCTCCCCTGATGGTGTCTAGCTTCCCGTCATGTATAGCTGCCCCAATGCCAAGATTTAGGAACAGGCCACATGTCATCTCAAATTCCCACAGAAGGCCGCCGTATATCTTGCTCGCATCCCCATTGGTGTTGACGCTTAAACCGAAATTTGGCCGCACAGTACCCGAGAAGATAGAAAGACTTGGTCTGCTAATACAATTTCGGCATTTATATCAACGCCGTCCTCCTTTCTGGAACCGTTCCAGATATGATCAATCTCGTGAGCTAGCAGGCCTGCTCGAATTTGATAAAGCCCGTCTGACTCATTTTTCTCCTGAGTCGGTCCAATCCCGACCACGGGCATGGACTTCAGCATACACACGAGCATGAAGACCAGCGAGAGTGCAATTTTTTTACCATGGTCGGGGTCCAAATTAAATGGGGACGCAAGCTACTTAATGGCAGTACTATTTTGCCAAAGTACCCGTCTCAATTTTCCTCAAAAGACCTCTTTAGGCAATGAGTCGCCCTACCCACATCTTTGTATAAAAAACATTAAGTTATACGGATAAACAAGGCGATACGGTAAAGACTGTATTCCTCAAGCGAAAACACAGTATTTTCTAAAGATGGTCACACCAGTTGGAATGTACCGATTCAGAGCATCATGATAGGCAGGAGATAGTGGAGAGAGGGGGTACGAGGATGCAGCAGAAATGTTAGGTTTGAATGCCTTAGTGCAGAATTAGACCTTACTTCCCAATAAGTTCAATATCAAAGCCGACATTACAGATTCATATCATAAGATTTTGAGGGTGGATAGAAACAAACTGATATGGCAAATTATAAATTTCCACAAATTCTTCACCTATCATTGTTATGACCTCACCCAGTTGATTGCTCATATATAATCACCTCCAACTTCTTTCTTCGTTGGCTTCGGTCTTTGCAAATAACTTTTGATACAGAATACTAGAACCGGAAGTTTAGGGTGATCCCCCCAAATCCAGCGGTTTCATAGTTCTCCTTAGCAATCGGGTCGCCTTTTTCGTCTTCTAAACGAAGCTCTCCGCCCAACTCTGCACCGCCAAGCAGACTCACCTGTGCCCGGCGAGTGAAGCTATAGCTTATACCGACAAAAAGAGGGAATGCCCGATCTTGGCCAATACCCTTGGGAGCAATTCGTTTGTCGTCGAGCCGGAACCGCAGTTTTTCATAGCGCCCGCCGATGGAGAAATCCCACTTTTCGGAGGCCTCCCATCTCAGAACCAGCCCAGGGCCCAAGGTGGCGCCAAGACCTCGGCCGGTTTCCAGGGTCAAACGATCCGTTATCTTCCACTTGATGATCAACGCAGGAAATACAGTGGCGCTGTCTTCTATCTCACTCATCACCCCGATGCCGGGACCAATTGTCAACTGGTCGCCAAAACAGTAAGAAATACCGGCAAAGCCGCCACCTTGCATGGCATCTTCCATTTCAGCGCCACTCTCTGCCAAAAAACGCAGGGTAGGTATCACAGACACAGTCCACGGTTCATTGAACCCCCACCGCACCGGCATGCTCACGCGATATGAATTGATATTTTCCCAGGGGCGAAGTGCGGCAAATCTCGTGTCGCCTGAGAAGTCATATTCGTCGAAGCCGTAGCCCAGAGCAAACGAAACGCTGCGACGATCATCGGGCGCATACGTGACCCCGCCCTGGATGAAGAGGCGGTCAGCGGTAAAACTGCCACCATCGTCGATGTCGGTATCGAACTGATGCACGTGTCCACCTCTCAGAAAGGAGGACCACCCTGGTTCCGGACCCGTCCCCCTGCGGACCTCCGGGGCCTTGCGGGCAGAACCACTAACAGGGAAAGGGAAGAGGATCAACTCCACCAAAATAAGACTTTGGATGATAACATACATTCGAATTAGACGGCGTAAGTGCATTTCCTTCTTTCAGTTCATCCGCGCAACATGCCTGTTGAGAGGATCCAATGAGTGAAAGAAGCAGACCAGCCTTCATGGCGCTTGGCCCGGCCTCGGTGGGGATTACTTAAGATATTGTGGGCTTGCTCGCGGAGCCAGCCTTAAATATAACCTCCCATTATTGATGCGTACCAATCCGGCAGGCCTATCAAAGGTTTCTAACTCATATGATAAGTTTCGTCAAACTGTGTGGAGGATTCTGGAAAAGGAAGGTTTTTTAGCCGAAAATCTTGGCTGGAGAGGCTAACCGAGATGTCGGTGGGCTACCCATTGTGAGGCCATATTTAGAGATGGCATTTGGATATCATAACTTTTTCGGCCTCTAACTTTCAGACATAGTATGGCATTATCTCCGAGCAGGCCTGATTCGAGATAACACAAGAACCGTATATTTTAAGATTTCGCCATCTCGCTCAAGATCTCCTTTACATGACTCCCATTTGAAGAGTCAATTCCTTACGTAGCCATAATGGGTTGAATTGTTTTGAAACAGTGGCAGATATGGTTTCTATACCGTATCTTTACAGGGGGAACGATTCTTGACCCTTGGACCCCAAAGTGCTAAAATGGTCGCAAAAACCATGTACAGCACTAAAGGAGGCTCGAAGATGGAAAAAGAAGATCTCGACGACGAACCGTACGATGACGAGGATGACGATGTTGAATACCCTGAGTTTTCTTTAGGTGATTTAGAAAAATTGGCCAGTGGGCAAGGCCAAAGGCTGTTTATCGAAAAAGTAACAGTTACAGACTTTGCAGCATTAGTTGAATGGGCTGAAGAACGGGAAATGGCCATAGAGATAGAGGACTGTCTGTTGAACGGAACACAGGTGCAAGGGGCGCGGGTTGATATGAGTTTCGATGACGTGAGTTTCATGGAAAGACTAGATTGTGCCAACGGGACTTTTAGGGGACAGCTTCGTTTTTGTGAGACAGGATTTTCAGAGTCTGTCGATTTCGGCTCGGCCGTTTTCGAGAAACAGGTCATATTTGAGGAGTGTGATTTCGAAAAAAATATTACTTTAGCGGGAAGCCATTTCAAAGGGAGTGTCTGTTTTGAAAACACTGAATTCCACGGAACAGCTGTCTTTGATGGGGCTAGATTCGACGGGAAAGCGGATTTCAGGTACGTTACATTCAACAAGCCTGCTTCATTCAACAATGCCTTTTTTGAAAAAGGCGTAAACCTATGGAAAACGTACTTCGAACAAGGCGTGGACAAGACGGGTTCCAATATGGATAGAATCGTTGAGGAATCACCATCTGTCGAAGAGGGGGCTGACACGGATGTACGGTAGCTATCCAGTCCATTATGATTACCTTGCACAATCGAAGCTGGAACTGGAGAGAAGCCGATTGTTGATATTTTGCAAACCTTCGAATATTGCACATAGAGAGTTTTTCACGATTCCTTCCGAGACTGTCGAAAAACTCTCAAAGCCATGATTCAGAGGCTTTTCGCAGTTAGTAAGTGGTTGATTTTGCTATAGGCGAGAATAGCTAAAATGCTCTATTTCGACTTTTTCGACAGTCTCTCGCATTGTCTCGAACTGCAACAGCGAGCGCATTCCCTGTAGCTTGCTAGAGGGTTACCGAGCGAATCTAAAATGTTACCCTTCCTTACAGTCGAAGATGCCCTGCAGCTTGTTGCAGGGAGCTTCAATGTGCCTAAACTTGCGATTTCTCATTATGTAGATTCAAAAAAACACAATCTGTTATGCCATGACAGCTTTGTCCACATGTTCTCTGGGAGCTGCGAACTAGATATGATTTTTTTTCGCTGTTGGGTTTGATACTACTGGAAAAAATTTGGGGGCGCTAACGTAGTAGCTGAGAATATGGATGGCTGAGGTGGAGATGCATGATGCTATCTCAACTTCTGTCTGATTTGCTTGGCGACATCATGAACCACACGACTCAGAATACTACCGGGGTCCGATGTGTAGTCACGGACAGTGAAATATGAAGACGCCAAGGTTTCACCCGTTTCAACGGAGATGATGCGGAATGTACATGCAACATGAGCCTTGCGTGTATAAGCATCAGAGCCCCACCACAAGTCGCTGACCTGTCCGACAAGTAGGAAGTCGGCGTTTGCCAGTTTTCCTATTTTTTTGTAGTCCTGCTGAGCAAGGAGTTCACCCAGATAAAGGCTCTGCTCTCGAAAAATACTCTCAAGGGCGCTCCTTTCAACTATGGTAAAGCGGGGCAGACCAATCAAACCTTTACCAAAATAATAAGCGACGTAATTACCCGGATCGTCTAAAAATTTCATGTCGAGAACCGGGCTGGTCCTGCGTTTGACATTGTCTTCAAATGGCAGGACTGCTAATATATATAATCTATCTTCCAACGGATAGTTCACATTGGTATGAACAACCACGCTGTTCTTTCCGCTGCAATCGACCAACATGAGCAAAATGCCGATTGCTTTCAACAGTCGCCTCCTTAACACGAGTCTCACCTTTCCTTTTCAAGAGGGGCCAAACGGGGCAGTTGGTAACATTCGATGGACGCCATGCTGCCGACAAAATGGTGTGGCTGGCGTCTTCGGGCCAAAATCAGAAGATACCTACCATAATCAAGGCTGGATGACCAAAGGATTCGGTAAAGGGTGTAGGATATCAATCAAAAGTTCATGTAGTAAGACGTCACCCCCATGCCGTTTCAAGTCCTAATTAGTGAGGACAAAGAGATTTTGCTTTTGGGTGTATGTTCGTTAATGACAAACCGTATTATGGTTCTTGAAGCTTCGTAAAACTGAGTCGGTTAAACATGACCCCGTGCCCATAACCCGCTACATGCTGGACTCCCCTGACATCCCTTACAACCTTTCCACTGGCAGAGATGCGACTTAGTATGGTCCCTCCGAGGGCAACGGGGATATGAAAATGAAGATCAAGGGTACAGCCTTCTACAATGGGACTGTCGCATACTATAAATGCGCCTAAAGGACCCATGTTCTTGGTCGTACCGTCTGTCTCCCTCGTACGTCCGGAGCCATCTAGCCATCTGGCCGTAAAGGGAATTTCCAAATCATATCTTTCTTTGTACCTCTTTTCTTGGTCAGACATGTCACACTCCTGAAAGACTTTGTTATCAGAACCATGTTTTCCAGAAGACAGGCAAGCAAGGCTTCACTGCAGCTCCCAACACAACACCATGTGGTGTCAGGAGCTATGTAGACAGATTTTTAGATTGTTCTCCATGAGTCGGATGCCATTTGGATCAGCACATGGTGACTGGGTTGGTTTCAGACAGCTTTTAAGTCTGGGGAGGCGGGAAGCTTTCTCAAGTTTGTTGATACTTAATACTGTGTGTGTTTATCAGAGTCAAGACTTTTTTTGCTGATAAAATACTTATCCAAAATCAGTAGTTGTGCATGAAAGGATGCCAGTTAGCAGCCAATACACATCTATTGGCACAACCGTGTTGACTGCAACGCATCACGGCATGCTGGAGGAAAAAGGGATAGGAATCATTTCGTTGTCAGGATCTTGTGTATTTGCCAATGTGATTTTACTGCTCTTTCCATCCCCAAAAAACGCTCGGATGCGGAAGCTTCAGTACCGAATTCCGTTCACAACAAAGTAAATTCCGACAAGAACCATCAACAAGGCGCTGATTCGGTAAATCTTTTTACGCGATTTGAGCCATCCCAGGTCAGTCAGTCTTGCAACCATGGCGACGGCGGGAACCGTTCCAATCCCAAAGGCAAGCATGACGCCCATCCCGCTCAGGAATCCTCTCACCGTATCCGACGCATCCATCCCAAGCCGGGCTGCAGCAACCAGGGCTGTGTATACCGGTCCGCATGGCAGCAGACCGAGCAATAAGCCAAGCAAATAGTAAGTCAAAGAGGATTGGGAGACCACGAGCTTTCGAAACACTCTTGAGATCGTCCCCAGTGGCACATAACCGTCGCCAAAAATCGAGCCCAGAGGGAGCCAACCGTTCATGGCCAGAGCCATAACGATGACGACAAAGCCAGCAAAAATCATCACCCCTTTCTGCAAGTGCGCGATGCTTGTTGTTATTTGCGTGAAAGCGCCTGTCCATCCCATGATTCCGCCGAGGAAACTATATGTCGTAATCCTTCCTGCGTTATAAAGGCAGTGAGAGAGAAACTTTTTTCTTCTGAGATTGAGAGACAACGAAGCCACAATAGGCCCACACATTCCAATGCAGTGCCCAAAGCCTACGGTGAACCCGGTCGTGAGAAAGACGAGGTATAGGGTGTTAGTCGATGACATCAAAAATAAACGCTGCAATCCCTGAACCCGGAACGAGCACAGTTGCACACCAAGTCCTTCGGCCACTGGGACATTGCACGATGATGCCTGTGCCTTGGTAATGATGGTCCTCCACCCGTTTGAGGTGGACGCGGTTCGGGCCCATATTCATCCCCGGCATACCGAGGTCTATGTATGGAACATATGATGGCTTTTCTCCTGAAAGGATGACATGGAAAGTAAGCTCTCTCATTGCCGCTACCGGTTTTGGCGTGATGTCAAGGGTAATCTTCATTCCTGAGAGATCATGCGTGCAAGCCGTGTGGTGGATGTTGCACCTTTCGTGTTCTTGGTATTTTGCTTCCCCTGCGAAAATTGGTTTGACGGGTAGGTGTGATATAAGTGCAACGAGTAACACAGCACCCAACTTTCGACGTTTCGTCGTAAGAGATTTACATGCCGTATCAGACATCGTCTCAGCCTTTCTTAGCAGCCGGATGCAAAACGCCCGCGCCAGAAAAGTGGTTTTGATATGGCCCAATATGTCTTTATTCTGTTTGGGGGCTTGGGGTCTAGTAAGGTACTAGGTCATTGCCATTGAATCAAGTGGTTTCACGCGCAGCCACGATAACGCGCAACGTACCATGGACACAGATGGGATCTGTTAACCCGTTTTCCCTGGAACGGAATGCTCCATAGTATGTTTCGAACGTCGCCATTCGGGGAACGCCCTCGTTCGTTGGGCTGGATACTTTATCTGGCCTCTGGTATGTTGCACTCCAATGTAATCGCATACTCACTGATAGCCAGCAGGATACTCCTGAAAAAGCCCTATTTAAGTGAAATACAATGCATGACAATGGAAACAGCAGGGAAATGGCCCATTTTGGATACCGCAAGGTTCCTGCAAATGAAAAGGTTCACTGGGTCCGGAGGCATTTTGACACGGTAGCTGGGAAATATGATTTGATGAATACCATTTTAAGCTTGGGTATTCATCACCTTTGGAAGCGAACTGCCGTTAAGAAGATGGGATTGAAACCAGGGGACCGGGTCATCGACGTATGTGGGGGCACTGGGGATCTTTCCGTGTTGGCAGCCAGAGACGTGGGTCCGTCGGGCCGAGTGATTTTGTACGACATCAATCGCTCCATGATACAAGCAGGCGCACTCAGGATGACCCGTACCTCATTAGGAGACTGCATTTCATTTGTTCAGGGCGACGCGGAGGAAATATCATTTTCTGAGGGATGCTTTGACGCTGCCATGGTGGGCTTTGGAATACGGAATCTGACTAACCTGGAAAAGGGGTTCCAGGAAATTTATCGGGTCTTAAGACCTGGAGGAAAGCTGATGTGCCTGGAGTTTTCCAGGCCAACTTCTCCACTGTTTCGAAGGGTTTACGACTGGTATTCTTTCTCTGTCATGCCTTGGCTTGGAGAGCTTATTGTCGGGTGCAGGCTGGCGTACACGTATTTGCCAGAGTCAATTCGCATGTTCCTGCTACCTGAAGCATTGCGTGGTGTGTTGGAGAGGGTCGGTTTTACGCAGGTCGCCTTTCGAAGATTAACCAATGGCATTGCTGTCTTGCACTTGGGAGTGAGAGGTGGAAAATGAAGCTAAACTGGGCTGAGAAACTAGTTGTGAACAATCCGCTGCGTGTTTTGGAGCAACGCCTCGAAGTGCGTTGGTTTACAAGCACAATCTCGCTTAAACAAGGAGCCAATATTCTAGAGGTCGGATGTGGTCGAGGCGCAGGTGCCAGCCTCATTCTAAAGACGTTCAAGCCGGCTCGGTTATACGCCCTCGATCTGGATTTTGAGATGGTGAGAAGGGCGCATGGTTACCTCTCTTTTTCTGAAAAAAATAGAGTCTACCTGCAAGTGGGAGATGCCCTGCACCTTCCGATCAAGGACGCTTCCATGGATGCCATATTCGGTTTCGGGGTGCTCCATCACATTCCAAACTGGCGAGGTTCACTCGGGGAAATTGCCAGGGTTTTGAAAGTCGGCGGTGTTTACTGCCTAGAAGAACTTTATCCAGCCCTTTACCAGAATGTGATTACCAAGCACATCCTTCTGCACCCCCGGGAGGATCGATTTTTGAGCCGTGATCTAAAACGGGGCTTGGAGGCAATGAGGATGCCGATTCAGCAAGCCATTGAATGCAAAAAACTAGGAATACTAGGGGTAGCCATGAAGCAGATGTGATGCGGGAGCGCGGGATGCTTCACGCTTCCTCAAGGGGAAAGGTCAAAGAAGCTCCAAACCAACCGATAATGGTCACTAACATGAATAATGACATCACGAGGAAGAGATAAATAACGCTTCCAAATCCAAAGGCGTCCAAAACGTCCGGGACCAGAATCCGCCAGACAAAGACTGCGATTTGCGTGGCCATCAAGAGAAAAGAAACCCACTTCTTTATCGTCACGGCCCTCATTGGTTTTGCCAGATAGTTGAGCCACCACGTGGCCAAACCGGTGATCACAGAAACGGGTGTGAACAGGATCCCGGCGCCCAAACAGTGCAAAGCCGTGATTTCGAAGGACTTGAACCCCGTAATCAGATAGACAACATTAAAAAGGGGCACGGAAAACATGAAGACGATGGGAAAGTGGACCGTCATGGGATGGGGGTGCCGTCTAAGTATGGGGAACCGGGAAAGTAGCCATGATAACGGCTTGGGTATCTCCATTTCTACAACTTCTTCTTTTTTCAAGACGCCCACTTGCGGGTATCTCTCCAAAACCTCCACGCTATGGGGGGCCACTTCTATGTCCGCCGTGAGGTCGTTTCCCGCGTGGTGACGTTTCATATGAAGTCCGTCTTTCCACAACGCACTCCCACTTACATCTATAACCCTGCCGCCATGGGCGATGTAGGTTGGGCTACCGTCCTTGCCGTTGCATTTTGAGAGTTCTTTCAGATCCAATTCTTTCACTAACGGGGTCCTCCGATCCAGATCTCACAATGCCAATCTAATCACGACCACCACGAGCAGGGCTAGGGGATAATAACTGGCTTTGTTAAAAAGAGCCATGGCATCGCCACGTTCCTTGGATTTGTAGAGACGACGGGCAGGGATGAAAAGCAGGTACACGCCCACCAGCAGTGCGGCGACCAAAACGGGAAGATCAAGACGGCTCGGAACAAGTCTCAAAAGGGCCATATTCAGAACAATGGCCACAGTGAGACAGCTGAGAACAATCATATTTGCCCAATCTAGCCCCAACCGTACCGGGATAGTCGTGGCCCGAAGCCCTTGGTCTTCTTCTATATCCGTCCAGTCAGCTGGGATATTCTGCCCCCCGATCTCCCAGAAGAACAGCCACAAGAAAAGGGAGATCAAGAAGAGCCGACTGGGGTTAGGGTTTACCGCAAACACAGCGGCAATGGCTCCACATGTTTTTACCACGCCGCTAACAATGGTTCTGAGATGGCTGGTTCGCCACATCAGACAATAAGCAGTTTCCAGGATGCAGCCGCCCACGAAAATGAGAACGCAGACAGGGTTGAGCATATACGCTCCGATCAATGTCAAGAGGCTCCAGGCCAGTACCCACACGACGCCCGCCCTGAGACTCAAAGCACCTTGGGCGAGGGGATGTCGTATCATGACGGCATCTAGGTAATCATCTGACTTCTGAAATCCTCCCTGTTGCAGTTTTTTTTTGTCCACAGGGTAGTCAATCACATCGTTCAAGGCATAGACGGCTGTGTAGCCCGCGAATGTAGTTACAAGGCCCAGAATTATTACCTGTAAGGGCGGGAAGGCCCCTAAAGCAAGCAAGGCTGCAAGGGCGGGTGTGGCCATATCTACGAGACCATGGGGCGTTCTGGATAAGGCGAAAAAGAGCTTCAATCCGGAAAATGCCGTATTGTGCGAGAAGGATATGGTGTTCATCGATTTTGCTGTTTTAAGTTGGGCACTCTTTGACGAGGAAAAAGAAGATGAAACAAGGAACCTGTGAGCTCCCTGTGGCTAAGTTGCTTAACATATCCACAACCGCTTGAAATGCTGTGACAAAAAGAAGCATAGCGAAACTGATCAGAGTATGCAACTGAAAATGGAATCCTTAAAACGCGTCCAGTGTGCCGAGACTTCTAAGCGATACCTTTCTGCCAAAAGAATTTTAGCTTCATACTGCCGCACAAAATGAAGAGCAGACGACTTCGTGTGCTTAGTCAATGATCAATAAAAAAGCCGTTTCTTGCATGTTGTTGAGAAAGATCGAATCGCCCTGCAATCCCAACAGGTCGGGACTGCAGAGAACTTCAAGCATTTAGGCGGCTGGCTACGGAATCAATGAATTCTTCAGTCGTAGCAACCTTGCTGGCGGGTGGTTCCGAGATTCGGGCCAAGTCCGCAGTCATTATGCCGTCAACCTCGATCGTGGCCCTGGCCGCCTTCTCAAGCTTTACGGCAAACTGAACGAGCTCCGGGATATCGTCCAGTTCTCCTCTTTTTCTTAATGCCCCGGCCCAGGCAAATATGATAGCCGTAGAATTCGTCGATGTCTCCTCTCCATTGAGATGCCTGTAGTAATGCTTTTGCACCGTACCGTGGGCAGCTTCATATTCAAAATATCCAGTAGGAGACACAAGAACTGATTTCAACAGACCGAGACTCCCGTATGCCGACCCCACCAAGTCTGACATCACGTCTCCATCATAATTCTTGCATGCCCAAAGGAATCCGCCTTCAGATCGGACAACGCGGGCCACGGCATCATCAATAAGCGTATAGAAATACTCGAGCCCGGCCTTTTTGAATTGCTCCTTGAAACCCTCCTCGAAAAAGACTTTCTCAAAGGCCTCTTTGAAATAGCCGTCATAGGTTTTGGATATGGTATCCTTGGTGGCGAACCAGAGAGGGACCTTCCGGTCAAGTGCATAAGAAAAGCATGCTCTCGCAAAGCTCTTTATCGACCCGTCCAGATTGTGCACAGCCTGAACAATGCCGGGTCCTTCAAACTCCTGGATGGTCTTTCGGATTTCCCGTCCGTCCTTTGTCGTGAAGACGAGTTCAGCCTTGCACGGCCCCTCGATACATCGTTCCGTATTCTTATAAACGTCACCGTATGCGTGCCGTCCTATAATGATTGGCTTCTTCCAGAATCT
>JBFEUB010000033.1:0-21862 GCA_041547605.1 Desulfobacteria bacterium | reverse complement strand
TGGCAGAGGACGTCCCCTTCCCCCTCGAAGGAAAAAAGCTCTTCAATGTCTTTAATCGATTGAATCGCGCTCGCTATTTTGCCTTGAATACTATATCTGAATTACGGGGTGAAAGAATAGGAGCCTTTATATGTGCCAGCATGGGCATCGAGATTGTTCCTTTCACAAGGGACTATGCATTCTGCCGCTACATTATCAAGCATATCAATGACGCCGAGATCACGGTCCCTGGCAGTGATCTGGGCGAAGCCGTAAAAACGGGGGTTCACATGCTGGAAGCCTCCGAGCACGGTGCAGCAAAGGCCATAATCCTCGTATCCGATGGAGAAGACATTACACTTGACAAATCCTCCCTGTATGAATCTGCCCAAATCGCAGCAGACAAGCGCATAAGAATATACACAGTTGGTGTTGGGACTGGAAAGGGGGTATTGATTCCTATCAGAAGTGAGGATGGTGTCACCATTTTGGATTACTACGTCGGTGAAGATGGGTTATATCTAAAAACAAGATTGGTTCAAGAAACCTTAAAGCGTATCGCCACGATGACAGGGGGACAATACTTCCGGGCAGATCAAGAAAGCGCTCCAGAAGATTTGATAAAAGCGATCTTACAGCAGGCCAAGGGTGTCGAGGCAACAAAAAGCGTTGAGATTGCATGGCTGGACCTGTCACCTTTTTTCCTGTTGGTTGGATTAGGGGCCTTTCTCCTCGGGGCTTGGAAGGCTGGTTAGTGTTCTATATAGAAACGTCTTTTACGAACGAAAGGGGGTGAGTCAGCAGGGATTGCAGGATTACGGACACTGCTGAACTTGTAGGGTTAGGGTAGACGAAACCGTACAGAGGGTTTAACAAACCGCTTGGAGGACTGAGAAAATGAAAAAGATATCATGGGTGATATTACTCGCTTTTCTCGTAACAGTGACATTGTCGGCCCAATCTGCCCAGGCAGCCTCTGAGAAAATCAGAATTACCTGCTGGGAAGGGTATGCTAAACCGTTTGTGGATGGCTTTAAAAAACTCGTCAAGGAAAAGCACGGTATTGATGTCGAAGTAGCCATTTTCAATCCGACAGACCAGGATGAATTCTATGCGGCAGCAAAAAACGGTACTGCAGATCTGATTTCTCCCCCGGCAGACCTGGCTAAAACGCCAAGATTTTACTGCTTCAACAAGGATAGCTATTACCTGTCACCTGTTTCCCTTGATAACGTGTCTAACTTCAAACACATGCTTCCTTTTTTCAAGAATGATCAATCATTAATTCACGAAGGCAAACGATATGGCCTGCCATACAATTGTGGGCCTTACGGGTTGGCTTATAATACGGACAAGGTGAAAGAGGCGCCCACAAGTTGGGGCATACTCTGGGACCCTCAATATGCCGGAAAATACACGATCAACAACAACTTTCACAAATGCAACATCTGGATAACCGCGCTTTATCTGGGGTATACGTATGACGACATATTCGACATCGACAAACTGGATCGAGGCAAGGTCCAAAGCAAGCTGAATGTTCTGGCAAAAAACGCAAAGAGTCTTTGGGATGGCGCAGCCAACCCGGATGAGTTCCCGGGGCTCTCTCTGGCCACGACCTGGGGTTTTGCAGCCCAGCAGGCAAACCTCAAGGGTGGCCACTGGCTCATAGCCAGCCCAAAGGAAGGGGGAACGGCCTGGATTGACTATTGGTGCATCACACAGGCTGCCAAAGGACAGGTAAAGAAACTGTGTGAGGAATGGATCAATTTTCAACTGTCACCAGAAGTCCAGCAAGAGGTGGTAAAGTCCCAAGGCGTTTCACCGGTGGTGGATAATGTAGGGGACCTGGTGACGCCGGAGCAGAAAAAGCTTTTTCACGTGGGTGACAACGAGTACTTCAAGACGGTTGCGATCTGGCAGGTGATGAGCGAAAAGACTGAAAACGCATTCGGCGAAATGTGGGAAGCAGCTAAGAAACACTGCAAATAGCCGTATCCGTATGAGAGGGGGGCCCAACCCAGTGTCTCATCTCTAAACCATAACGCCAGCCGAAAGCCTTTTCCGAGCGACATTGAGCATTTTCGGGCACGGAGTGAAGCTCTGCGCTATAAGGCGTCAGTTGATGCAGCGTAAGAAATCATAAGCTGTTTGAGGGCCTTAGGTCCGAGTTCTTATGCTTTACCGGAACGAAGCTGACGTTCCGAAAATGGTCACGGAGCAAAGACAATGGGTTGATGGCAAAGACCTGTTTTTTGAACTAAGTTGTGAGACACGACACCAGGGCCCCTCTCCACTTACCAATCATCATTCACCGGGATTCGAATATTTTATTTCTTTCACATTATGACATTCCTCGCAAAAGACCGGAGCTTTTGATACCTTGTTGGCTGCCCTCTTTTCTCGGTGGCAGCCTCTACAAAGTGACATTTTGACATCATAGAAAGAAAGCGGATTTCCCTCAAGAGTTTCGGTTTTCCTTTTGTGGCAATTGCGGCAAGCCTCCTTTTTCTTCTCACTTTTTATATGATGGCATACAGCACAATCGCCCTCTACGTATTGGCCGTGGTTATCGTGAAGAAAGGTGACTGATCCCAGACTTGTCTGAAAGACCAAAGAAGTGGGGCCCTTCCCTGCTGCCCATAGAACGACAGGTGCAAAAAGAACCGCTAATACCACGGTTAAAGCCCTTGGCCGCCGCTGCATCTTCTCATTACCCTATCGTTGCATAAACAACATGGCAAGAGGTCCTCAGCACGCTAGCCGAGCTGTTTCGCCACGCCGAAGAATTTTAGGCCGGCTGGAAATTACCGTCATATTTCCCTATCGGTCAACACGATGCCTGTCCAGGTTACCTTATCATCGCGAAATTCAGTGTCCAAGTTCAACTTCTTGAGTAAACCCACTACATCTATCGCGAAGGCCTCCATAGACGCCCTGGCCTCGTCAGGATATTCGCAGGGTTCGTCTCTATATCCAGCACACTCCTCACACAGATCGCAGTTTCCGCCAATCATGCCCCAGATATTTTTGAACCCCAGATTCTCCTTGAGATACTTTTCTGTTTCAAGAACCATACGATGGAGTTTTAGTTTGGTTTTTCTTAGTCCTTCTTTATCGTTTTTCACATCTATGTTCCTGCAGTATTGGATTAGAATACCAACCTCAAATCCTTTCAGTTTTTCCCTTGTTTCCGAAACTGTGCCTGTGTTGGGAGGACAGGTTAAATGTTTGTCGTAACGGCCACATTTGTCTTCACAGCAATAATTCCGTATTCTCTCTTCGGGAACAAGCAGTCGGGCATCCACGAATTGACAATGAGTAGCCCCCAAGTCCTTCACATATTCCAAAATTCTTTGACGGTTCATTGTCCTTTAAAGCCTGGTTCTGACAGGCTAACTGATTGAGATTGGGCTTTTATTTACCATGTCTTGCGATATACACTCTAATAAACATGGGAAAACGTCAAGCGTTTTCAAAAAACTTCCAGACCGCTTTTGCAAACACATATATCCAATGTTGAAAATATCTTGATGATTCCCGCAGCCTAAAACGAGCCCGTCACCGTGACCCCGGTTTTGGAAACAGCTTGGGCAAGGAATCGCAAACTCCCCTTGGCGTTTGATCCGGACCTAAACAGTGCTTATATTATTATATGAAATGACTATAGTAAGTCATTTTGACCGGCTCGATTCCCGGACACGCAGTTGGACGTATGAATGGAGGGGTGTACCATCGGCGATTGTATGATACCTTCTAACGCGAAACTGATACTTCAGGCGGTTGTCCGAATGACAAAGTTCCTGTGGGAGAGAGACGATGCGTGCTGAGGACAAGCTACGAGACGAGATCAACAAATGTCGAAATTGTCAGGCGTGCGAGACCTTGCTTGATTTCTCATGCCCGGCATTTCGTGAAATGTTCAAATTGGTTGATCAAGAGAGAGACTCAGGAAAGCAGATCAGCACCAACCAGTTGATACATCTTGTTGGGCTGTGCAGTTTCTGCGCTGCATGCCCGTGCTCGGACATCAGGGCAGCTATCATTGACGCCAAGACCGAGTATATGGACCAATATGGCCTTGGCTTTAGGATAAGGGCCATAGAAAACGTAGACCGTATAGGAAAATGGGGCGGCGCACTGCCGCCGGTGACAAACTTCCTGCTCCAAAACAAGGTGACCGGAGTTTTGATAAAAAAGGCATTGGGTATTCATAGGGACCGAAAGTTTCCCAGCTTTCCCAAAGAGAATTTTGCAGAGTGGCTCAGCAGAAGACAGAAGAAACATGTGGAGCCGACTTCAAGGCATGACAGAAAGGTGGCTTATTTCCCTGGGTGCACTGCCGGGTACCTCTTTCCTGAGATCCCTAAAGCAGTGGTTGAAATTCTGGAGAGAAACGGCGTTGAGGTATTTTATCTCGGGCAGCAATGCTGTGGCATGCCCTCCCTGCTTGAAGGTGACAGGAAGCTGACCTTGAAATTTGCCTCGGCCAATGTGGCCCGTTTAGCTCAGGCTGTGAAAGATGGGTACCACATTGTTTGTTCATGCCCAACATGTGGCTTCATGCTCAAGAACGTGTTGAACATAGGAGCCCATGATCCCGCCGCATATAGAGCGTCCATGGGATCAACTCATGGCTTCGTGAAGATACGCTCATTGTCCTCTGCATACGGACCTTTCCTAGGGGTCCCAGACACCCTTTTGGAGACCCTCCTCAGAGACAACGAGTACTTCTCTGCCATCAATCCGAAGACGCGCAGGATGGTGGCTGACAACACTGTTGATCTCGGGGAATTTCTCAGAATGTTGCATATGCGGAGTGACTTTGACACAAAGTTAGGCCCTGTTCGGATGAGGGTCGCATATTATCCTCCGTGCCATCTGAGAGAGCAAAACATAGGAACGCCATATCAGTATTTGTTGGGTCTCATCCCGGAATTATCAGTCCAAACCATCGACGGAGACTATTGCTGTGGCAACGCAGGCATCATGGGATTCAAACAGGAATTTCACCGTTCTTCGATTAAGATTGCCAGCAGGTTGATATCAAGGATAAAGGCTCTGGGTCCCGAGGTGATTGCCACGGATTGCCTGAGTTGCAGTATCCAGTTGAATCAACTAACACATTATGAGATACTTCATCCGCTTCAGATAATCAAAGAATCGTATACCAATTACCGAGAACAGACCCAAAGCCAGGTGGTTTGATGCAGATAGAGGAGGTTTCCGCGGACCGACAGCAAGTGACTTCTTAGCGTTTTATTTTTTTCTAGAAACATGACCCGGAATTCTTACAAAAGGCCCTCTCTCTGTTTGCACGGCTGTGAGACCTAGTGCATTAAAAACCTGATTGGAGGTATTTTCCATGATCATAGAAGTAAAACTTTTTTCCTCTCTTCTTCACTATATACCGGATTCCGAGAGACGCCTTGACAGGTACAGATGGGATGTACCAGATGGAGCGACTGTGGAGCAGGTTCTGGAAATGTTGAACCTCCCTGAAGAGGAAGCCACCGTCCTTCTCATTAACGGCCGCAATGTCAAAAGGGAGAATGTCCTGAAGGAGGGTGATGTCCTCCACGTATTTCCGCCAATGGCTGGAGGATAATTTGTGAGCGCCCCGACGATCACCATACTTGTGAACGAACAAACCCAGACAGTCCCTGATGGCCTCACCGTTGGAGAACTGCGTGACCAGGTGAAGCCTGATGCTGATGTGTTGGTGGTGAATGGCTTCCCCAGCACAGCTGATAGCCCTCTGAAAAAAGGGGACCAGGTGGTTTTCATCCGGCGGGGAGAGATTCCACCGGCGGATGAATTAGAAGCCCTCATGGTGGCCCGGCATACACCTGGTGTCCATGAACGCATAAAAAAATCCACGGTAGGGATTGCGGGGCTGGGAGGCTTGGGATCCGCCGTGGCCATTGCCCTAGCCCGCATGGGCATAGGAAGATTGATCCTTGCCGATTTCGACATGGTAGAGCCGAGTAACCTGAATCGCCAGCAGTACTGTATTGAACAGATGGGTATGGCAAAAACCGATGCCATGGTGCAGATTCTGGGAAGCATCAACCCATACATCGAGGTTGAGACGCATCAGTTGGTACTGGATCGCAACAATATCGCTAAAATCTTTGACGCAGCTGATGTGATTGTCGAGTGCTTTGATAGTGCCAAGGCCAAGGCGATGTTGATTCAGACTGCAGCCGAGTTTCTGCCGGAGATCTATGTGATCGGAGCCTCGGGTCTGGCAGGTTATGGCGACAGCAACAGTATCCAAACGAGGAAGCTGGGAGAAAAGATTTTTATCGTGGGAGATTTGGCCAAGGCAGCGGAACCCGGGCGCGGACTGATGGCCCCTCGGGTAGGAATCGCCGCCCATCATCAGGCCAATTTGGTAGTCAGCCTGTTAATGGATGGAGAAAAACCCGATTTGTGATCTGTTTTCCTTATCCTTCTCCCCCACCCCTTAAGGGGGAATACACATCTTCCCCACTTCGTCCTTACTCATTGCCACGCATTTCTTTTAGAAAGTCAATTCCAGCCCACCGACCCAGTTTCTCTCAGGTGCTGGATAGAAGTAGGGTTCTCCTGGTACAAAAAAGCCACTCAGCACAGCGTATTCCGAATATTCCTGGTCTGTGAGATTGTTCACCCCGACAAACGCTTTGAGGCTTTTCCATGCATAAGAAAGTCTGGCATCGATGGTGTAGTACTTTTCCAGCTTTTCAAACGTGTTGGGCTGGTCACTAATGGCATAACTGGAACCAACGTAGTTGTAGTCCATCGAAAAAATAAGGCCCTCCAAAAGATCATAAATTCGGAATCCCATATTGGCTTTGTGTCTCGGCACCGCGGGGATATCATTGTTTTTGTATGGGTCTTTCTCGAACGTTGCTTTTGTATACGTATAGTTACCGTACAAAGTGAGCTGCTTGAAGAGATCCGCTGAGGTTCCGACTTCCACACCCTGGTGCAGGGTCTCTGGGTGATTTTCGTTGCTGAAGGATGGAAACTTGTTCAAAAAGATCTCATCTTCGATTTCTGCCCGAAACAGAGTAACCCGCGCTTGGATGTCTGGTGTAACATAGTGCCTTACCCCCACTTCATAATGATTCCCTGTCTGGGGTTTGAGGTCTGGATTTACATGGACCTCTCCAGCAAAGAAGTCAGTGACTACTAGTTCGTCCACCAGGGGGAAACGAAGGCTTCGGTTGACCCGCAAAAATGCAGAAGACCCCTCCCCATGCAATAAAGTGAGGCCCACGCTGTACGCATTCTCTCTCTCGGTGGCTGTATCATCAAGAGGAGGAAGGAAACCTGTCAGGTCTTGCTGTCTTATGTCGTATGAGACCCGTTCATGTCGAGCCCCCACTGATACGATGAGGTTTTCCAACAGCGAGAACTCATCATTCACATAGAATCCGCGGGAGTCCCTTTCAACCTTGCCAAGGCTGGATGGCACGAGCGGCGGCCCGAAAAATGTGTCTAGGTCCTGCTCGGAGCGGTATAAGTCCACACCCGCGATGAGTGTGTTCGAGCGTCTAAAGAGTTCTCCAGTCCATGTGTATCTGGGTGCGATGGCCCAGGTCTCTGTTTCTCTTTCCTCTAAGCTCGTGCCAAATTCGCTAAAAAACCGGGACTCACTTTCTCGATCTCTAAAGGAAAAATCAGTGAAAATCCTTCCAGATCCTCCGAGGTACAATTCCACGCCCAATTTCAAATACTGATCCACAATTTCTGCATCATCAAAGGGAAATCTCGCCGCTTTCCGGTCGTCGTCCAGTTGGGCCTCTGAAATTGCGCCTGGCTGTCCGTAGTCATCGGAATGATGCGACCCGCTCAAGTTAAAACCCAGAGACTCCGAAGCATCGAACACGATTCTTCCCCCAAGGTCTCTGGCCCTGAAATCATTGTTATCCCTGTAACCGTTCGTGTCCTCATAACTGGCAAAAAGAGAAGCGGCAATATTTTCATGTCCTCCGCTAACAGAAACCTCTTCCTTGTCGTGCCCGTAGCTACCGGCGCTGATTCTCGTTGCCGCCTTGAATTCCTCGGATGGCACCTTTGTGATGATGTTGATCACACCACCCGAAGCATTATCGCCATAGAGAACAGTCCCGGTTCCCCGTACGATCTCCACCCGTTCAATCTGGTCTAGGGGAATCTGCGTCCAATCCACGCCGCTTAGATCAATCTCATTTACACGACGTCCGTCAACGAGAACGAGCGTGTTGTAAGGCCCAGTCTCTCCAAATCCGCGAAGATCCACCTGAGAAGTTTTTCCATTGCCTAGGAGATCTCTCACAACGACTCCTTCTTCAGATTTAAGAAGATTCACGACGGTTTTTGCATTCGAGTTCTTAATGTCTTCTGAATCAATTACCGTGACATTTGCCGGCACCCTCTCCAAGCTTTGCTCAATGCGTGTCGCCGTGACAACAACCGGTGCCAGTGTGACCTCTTCTTCAGTTTCCGCCATGGCCACGCCACCTGCCATCAAAGCAAAACCGACCATAACTGTGCAAAACATCTTGTTCCAATTTTGTCTCACCGTTTGCCTCCTTTCTTCCCTCGAAGAGTAAGCTGTGTCGACGGTTTCGCAAAGGTCTCCTGGCTGACGTTCATCCTATTTACCGCGGCCTTCCCATCCGCTAGAGGCGAACAGTGGCATAGTTGCGGCCTTCGTCCCGATCACAGTCGCGGGGCGGCGGGAGCTTTCCACTCCCTTCCCTCAAAGCGAAACCAACAAAAAAATCCCCAAACTGATTGCTCAGCCTGGGGATGTCCCCTTTTTATCCTCAAACTGTTTTTGTGTCCACACCCTTGGCTCGCGAGAACGTGAGACACGCTGTCTTATGGCAGGTCTTCTGGCTCCCCCGCTCTCTTAGCGACCTTCCCATCCCTAGTAATCAGAACAGTGGCACAAATATGCTAAGAGAGTCCCCTTTTCCAAATAGAAAAAGGCGGGGTCACAGCGGCGGGCCCGCTCCCGATTCTAACAGGATTCCCTATTAAGCCCTGATGGGCACCACAAGGTCCCTGTATCAAATAGTTCGGTTCATGTCAATCGTAAAGATGTTGAACAGCGTCAAGAGGCTATCCTCTCTTACAAAAAATATAGGGTCCGTCGGATTACTCATGTTCGATATTTCGGCGGGCAGATAAAACAAACTGGACTATGACGGAACTGGCTATTTCGTTCTATCTGAGAAAATATGCTCCCACGTGGCTACTGCGGGTGATGTAGCATAGACAGTCTATGAGTCGCTGCATGTGCTTTGGGATTTTTGATCATCCGGCAGATAGGTCCTGCCCAACTCCCACGGATGACCTGCATCCACGGGATTTGAAAAATGATACGGGTGTAACAGATACGCTAGCTTTCGAATGGCCACGACCTGCCGTGGCCCCGGCCGCTTAAACAAACTGGAATCATAATAAAGCACCCGACCGTTCAGAACCGCACGGGTTATTGAAAATCCTATTCGTGTCATGATCTCATACAAGGTCGTAATTTCGCTGTCATCCGCCAACGACCACATCGGCGTCAGGATCACTTCTGGATCCCGGCCCACGATATCTTTCAATTCTGTCTTTAGGCTAGGCTCAGTCACATCTCCAAATATATTATGTCCCCCCGCAATCCTAATAATGTCGTTAACAGGTGATAATCTACCTATCGTGAATGGACCGTCATGATGCACTTCGAAATAAACCGAAACACACGGAAGGTTTTTGGTTTGGGACCGAATCTCTTCGATGCCCTGTCGATAAGAAGACGTCAACTGATGTGCCAAGGCAGCCGTACCCGTGGTTTCTCCCAGGGTCTCTATCATTTGGAAAACATCTTCAAGCGATTTTGGAAAAAAGTGCATTGTTTGAATGTCCCGAATCTTGAGCTCTTCGATGATTTCCTTGGGTTCATAATAGCACGTTAATACCAATGTCGGCTTTAACGACAAGATCTTATCAAGATCCTGCTTAATAAACTGACCGACGATCTTGACCTTGCCATTTGCTTTGTCCTGCAAAACCTCCGAAGGAAAATCACAATACTCAGTTACTCCTACAACAGAATGACGTAGCCCCAATGTATACAATATTTCGGTATGGCTGGGCGCCAGCGAAACAATGCGATGTTGATTCGGATCCGCAGGAATTCGCGTGGGTTCTGCAGAAGCGATCCCTGTCAGCGCTATCATCAAAAATACTGCAAAAAGACTGATACACAATTTTCTTTCCAACGCTTTCATTTGATCTTCTTTCATCATCATACGCCTTATATGAGTTCTCCTATTTCTAAGGGTCTGATCCATGCACATACAATCAGGTGGGATTCCAGAGTCAATGATGTCAATCTATGATAAGATCACGCCGGAGTGAAGCCCGCCAACCAAAGGTCTGGGGTTCTACCTTGCGGAAGCACTGCGTGTCCGGGAAGCAGGCCTTGCAAGAAATCATCTGGTCATCTTAGTTGTTGGGTTTCTTTTCGGAGTTATTGAGAAGGTCTTGGATGCCCGTTATCTCTTCACCTTCTTGGCAATATAGACACGAAGAGGACAGCTACAATAGGATTCATCCCTGCAGCAAAATGAGAACTTGCATTGGTTTGGCTTTTCTTCCAAACACTGCAGATACAGTTTCAACCCAATATCTTTTGCTTTACAAAGTGTCTTGAGCCCAGACTTGTAACATCGGAAGTCCTCTGGACATCGCAATTCACGCATGATTTCTTCAATTTCTTTTTTTGTTTTTTCGTTCAAAGCTATTTCTTCGCCTTCTTCGTATCGGTTCAACGCCTCGTCTAGAAGACGCGTCATGGCTTCAAGCCTGGACGAAATACGATGTTCCAAACGGAAACCATCAATGCGTTTCAGAAGGTCTTTGCTCGCGGAGAACAGAATTTTTTCGGGTTCGGATGGCACGTAGTCTTTATAGTGGAAAATAGACAAATAATCAACCCACAACAGAATCTCGACAAAAAAGGATATCTCAGAGCTTATGGCGTTTCTGAACTGCAACAGCGAGCGCATTCCCTGTCCCGACGTGTTGGGACTGCAGGGGGCTTCAATCTTCCAGAGTCTGACCGAGGATCTGCGCTCAAGGCGAAATCTTGACCGGCCTGCTTCCGGGACACACGGGCCGAACCCCGAGCTTAGTCGGGGAGCTTTGCGTATGGAAGTTATCTCAAAAAGATGGATTAGGGTTCAAGGCAAGGCGCGGGGTGGCGCGCAGTCCCGCTGCAGCGGGATGGAGAATTTTGCGTCCCGATGTATCGGGACAACGCCGCCATGGGGCGTCAGACGCATTTCTGAGATAGCTTCTAGGCTCTATTCTTGGAGTGTGGACCTATGGGGGTTATGTTGCGCGGATGAATCAGTCGGCTTTAGAGCGAGGTGATCCCTTGTTGGATGGCGTATTTGGTAATTCCAGCAACGGTGCGAATATTCAGCTTGTCCATGATCTTTCGGCGGTGTGCTTCCACGGTTTTAATGCTCACATGGAGCCGAGTTGCAATTCTCTTGGAGGTTTCACCTTCAGCCACGAGCTGCAGAATCTCTCGTTCCCTCGCTGTCAGCTCCGGAGCTCTGGTTGGCCGGCCTTTCGACAATGTGCGCAGATAGCCCTCAACTACGATATTGGCTATCTTGGGGCTCAGATATATCTCCCCTCCGATAACAGCGCGGATAGCGTGGGCCAGTTCCTCTGCTGCACAGTCCTTAAGGAAATACCCGGAGGCTCCTGCTCTCAGCATGCCGGCAACAAATTGCTCATCTGAATGCATGGATACGGCCAGCACCTTAGCATCTGGGTTTTCAGTAAGAATCTGGCGTGTGGCTTCGACGCCATTTAAGCCGGCCATCGTAATATCTATGATAATCATATCTGGAGAGACTTCCCTGGCCAACTTAACAGCAGTCCGCCCGTCTTCGGCCTCGGCTACAACCTTGAGGTCAGACTCCTTCTCAATAAGGCAGCGCAAGCCTTCTCTCATAATTGTGTGATCATCAGCCAGCAAAATCTTGATGCTCATAAAACCGTCTCCATTGGCCCCCCGGACCCGTGGCAGAACGAACTCACTGGAGGGTGTGTAGACCCGTTTTCGGAGAAAACCTTCCTGTTCTTTGAAGATCTACCAAGAAAAACTGGGTCAACATTCGGGGTTCGGGGTAGAGTCTTTCACGGTATAGTTTGTCCTGAAAGACCCAATTAAACAATCCGGAAAACTACCGATTTCTTGCTCTGAACATACCTATTTTCATGCCTGACGACTGGTTAGCATGGGGTCAGGCTTGATATGGGACATTTAAGAGCGTGAACTTTGCAGACGTCTATGAATACGTTCACCCCTGCTGTGCAGAATGACAGAATAAATAAGTCGGCATCCACAGAAGTCAGTTAGAAGGGGCAGTCTGAAATCAATACAAAAACTCGATAACGCAAAACTATTTCTTCTGTATCGTCAAATGTGAAATGGGTTTGATCTCACGGCCGCTGAAAAGATCGAATGGCTGTCACCACTGCCGAAAATCCTGACTGCGGTGCGAAAAAGTAGACAATAGAAGCTATCTCAAAAAAGTGGATCAGGGTTCAGGGCAAGGCGCGGGGCGACGAAAAAGCGCAGCATACACGGTAGTATGTGAGCATTTTGAGCCGATTCGCAACGCCGCCATGGGGCGTCAGACGCATTTTTGAGGAGGTCTTAAGATCACTTCTGCACAAAAGTAGGTATTCCCTACCTCGAAATGCTGGTGACCCCCCATTGACGGCCCCAGATCATTTCGGCATAAAAAAATTAGAATCAGCCGATTTATCGGCATACATCACAATGTCTATGCATATTTTGAATTAGGGCTGATCATAGCAAGGGCCCCTTGATCAGAACTGAGCCACCTATCTCTTTCAGAAAAGGGGTCGTGTGAAATGAAAGTTCTGGTTGCAGATGATCACGCCATTGTGAGACAGGGTCTTGGTCAGCTTTTGCTAAGCCAATCCGACGTGGACGTTGTAGGCACGGCTGAGGATGGCCAGGAAGCGCTTGAGAAAGCCCAATCACTCCGTCCAGACGTTACCGTTCTTGATATCTCAATGCCCCGTCTAAATGGCCTGGAAGCCGCTCGGCTAATCAAAGAGGCGGTTCCCGACACCGAGATCGTAATTCTGTCCATACATGATGAAGAGGGCCTCGTGCACGAGGCTTTCGCCTCAGGAGCACTGGGTTATGTTCTCAAGGCTGGACCCAATTCTGATGTGATCCAAGCAGTCAGGGCTGCACATCGAGGAGAATATTTCCTAAGTTCAAAAATAAGCGCTGAGGTTATCCACAGTTACACGGAAAGTGGTGGGGAAACAGCCACGTCCTTAGAAAGTGATAGGGAGATCCCTAAGTCCTTAGGCTACGACCTCCTCTCGCGTCGGGAACGGCAAGTTTTCCGCTTGGTGGTTGAGGGCAACCCCACGTCTCGTATTGCTGATGACCTCGGCGTGAGTTGTAAGACGATAGAGAAGCATCGAAATAGTATCAGGAAAAAACTGGGGATCCACGACTTGGTTGGATTGGTGAAATATGCCATAAAGATAGGGATCATCGATATTGACCTTTGGAAGCACTAGACCCTGCATTAAAACATCCCACCTCTTGGCCGAATAGGCCCTCAAAAAAGTAGGAATTCCCCACCCTAAAATGGGGGTTACCCCTATTTACTTGCTGCAGGTTTGTTAGTACACGCGAACCATGTGCTGAGTGGGCTCATGCACTCCAGGATCACAAGAAACATGTGTCCCGGGGAAACTCATTTCCCCAGACACTGCCGGTTCTCACCCTCCACAATGCATTAAATAGACAATTCACGACGTGCTTTTCAAACGAACCAATGGCGCGTCGAGGGTACAAATGAAATGCAAAATGCACATGCCAGGCTGCTAACAGAGCATTTTGTATTCTGTTAGGAGCCCCGCAGGCGACATTTCTCTTGAGGGGGTGGTCATATGGAATTTGTAGTAGGACATGAGCAACATTGGCCGATGCCAGGCAGAGAATCTTCGCTCTCTCATTTTCCATTTGAATCATTGTGGAATTGGTGGCGACAGCGAATATCAAAACTTACCTTGAGCAAGTTTCTTCAGCTCAAATTTAACCTCTTTTTCTTTTACATCTTGCCTATCTCATTTTGCAATGCCTACATATGGATGCTGGCAAGGCTCTATTTTCTATGCATGCGAGGACAGGTAAAAAAAATACGAAGAAACGTGAGAAAGGCTATGAATGACCGAACGTCATCAGAGGTCAAAAGAATCACTCGAGGAGTTATCAGAGGAATAATTCATCACTATCAGGAGAAAATGCTCAACGGGTTTCTCCCGATGCCAAAATACAGAAGATTCCTTCTTTCGAGGGTTCGCTTTGATGAATACGAGCACGTATTGCAAAACGCCCTCAAGGAAGGCAGAGGAGTCATCATAGCTACGGGTCATTATGGGGCTCTGGAGCTTCTGCCCATTTATCTTGCTGTAAAAAAGTATGCCACGGTTACCGTCGCAAAGTTTTCAACGCAACGGCTTAGGGAGATTATCATCCCGCGGGCAAACGGAGATGGGCTAGATATTGTGGTCCCTGGCAATGGGACGAACGTATTACGCGAGGCGAGCAGGGTGCTCGGACAGAACAAGATATTTGTAACCCAGTGTGATGAATCAGATGCTTGGCATGCAGACAGGAAGCAAGCCATGCAGTTTTTGGGGGGACGGATTCATCCTGATAGAATGCTAAAGATCCTCTGCAAGAGGACGGGGGCTGTGCTTCTCTTAGGGTTACTTCAAAGAGACGGGAAAAGGAGATACAAGCTTTTATTGCACCGGGTCCCCGATGAAGTAAGTGAACCGGTGAACGTTCGGACGCTCAAGCTACTCGAAAACTATATATACGAGTACCCTGAACAATGGTACGAGTGGAAGAAGTATGACAATTTTGCCTCCGTTAGTTAGGCGGCCTATTGTAGGACTCGGGGACAATCAAATGGCCTTATAGAATGACGTACCACACTGAGGGTCCGTGATGAGAGATCTAAGTGATGAATGAGAGAATAGATCAGCATCCTGGCGCATAGAACCCATTCTTCCATGAACTTGTCCAGGCACATTGAGGAGGTATTGTCATGAGAAGAGTAGCCGTAACCGGGATCGGTTTGGTAACCCCAGTTGGCATAGGGAAACAGCAGTTTTGGAATTCCCTTGAACAGGGAAATTCCAGCATAGAAAGGATAACCAAATTCGACGTATCTGATTTCAAATGCCAGATCGGATCGGAGATAAGAGATTTTGACCCATTAGATTACGGCATGAACAAAAAAGAAGTCAAAAGACTTGATCCTTTCAGCCAATACGCTCTCGCTGCTGCCCACCAAGCAATTGATGATGCAGATCTTCCCCTCAAGGAGAGAAATCCAAACATGGGGGTCATGGTTGGCACAGGAATTGGCGGATTGACAACTATTGAGGCAGAAAAAACGCGTTTTATTGAATACAGAAATAATGGCAATCATGCTTCTTCTCGTGTCAGTCCGACCTTTATTCCAATCATGATGCCTAATGCAGCATCAGCGAACATCAGTATGAAGTACAAAATGAACAATTCCTGTTTGAACATTGGAAGCGCATGTGCCACGGGACTTCATTCGATCATCTATGCCACAAAAGATATTTTATTGGGGGATGCGGACGTTATGATTGCCGGAGGTGCTGAAGCGCCTTTTACGCCTCTTGCTGTTGGATCATTTATGAACATGAAAGCGCTTTGTAGGGATTACAACGAGGAGCCAAAAAAAGCCAGCAGGCCATTTGATCTCAATCGTAAGGGTTTCGTTATGGGCGAGGGTGCCGGCGTTCTTGTACTTGAGAATCTCGAATACGCCCTTAAAAGGGGAGCTCGCATATATGCTGAAATTGCAGGATACGGGTCGACAGCTGATGCTCATCACATCACATCACAGGATCCTGCATGCATTGAGATTGCTCGAGCCATGAAAAAGGCCATAGACATGGCAGGCATCAGTTCCGACGAAGTTGATTACATAAATGCCCATGGAACGTCGACAGCAGAAAATGACGTTTCGGAAACAAAAGCGATAAAGCAAGTCATGGGAGATTATGCGTATAAGGTTAGAATCAGCTCTACTAAGTCAGTCATGGGCCATCTCATTGGTGCTGCGGGGGCTGTTGAGACAATTGCCTGCCTGTTGGCAATGGCCAAGGGACTCATCCCTCCTACAATCAACCAAGAGCTCCCTGACCCGAAGTGTGACTTGAATTATGTGCCCAATAGAGCGGAGCGTGCTGATATTAACATTGCTATGAACAATTCATTTGGGTTCGGGGGTCATAATGCCGTTGTTGTACTGAGAAGAAATTAGGAGCTTATTATACTTCTGTTCATTGAACCAATATTGATAAACATAGCCATGTTTGTTCCTGTCGACCCTTTGCCTCTTATGGATGTAGGAAGCTTCGCAAAGGCGAACTGCCTGAAACTGCACTGAGGCTTCCCCGCCGCAAAAGACGGGGGGTTCTACTGCGTTGGGAGCGAGCCGGTCAAGATTATCTGCGTGCCCATAGATTACAGGTTGCCGCTTACTCAAGAATCAAGGAATAAAATATATGGGCAACTCCCCGGTGAGACATATCTGAAATCCAACCGGGGGCAATTCACATATCGTGCAGGGCTATTTATCAGGCTAAGGAAGTGATGGATTTGTGTGAACTTATCAAAAGACACGGCCAGAAATGGCTTTGCCTTTAGCCGTATAGCCCCGAAGCCCAAGGCCCCCCACCATCGGCGACCTACCATTCCCCCACTCAGCCGGTAGGATTGGGTTTGCTTGGGTTCGGGGCTCCTTTGTATCTGTAATCTCCCTCACAGTTTGACGAAATTTATCATTTCAGATAGATACCCATGGTAGGCTATCCCGGATTGGCAGGTTTCGAGTAGTCCGCTTTTCAGTACTGTCCAAACAGCAGATAAAACTCTTGACCCATAATAGAGTGCGATCATGGAGTATGGATTTGACCCAATTTCTGTCGATGATGAGAAGGCAATCATAGACATTTTCAATTACTATGTTGAGAATAGCTTTGCGGCCTATCCGGAAACGAGAGTGCCCTATACATTCTTTGATATTCTCATGCAGATGTCGGAAGGATATCCGAGGGTTGCTGCAAGAGATGAGCATGGCAGGGTTGTGGGATTCGGAATGCTTCGGGTCCATAATCCCATGCCGACGTTTTCACAGGTGGCGGAAGTCACTTGTTTCGTGCGGCCCGAACATACAGGAAGAGGACTTGGCACGGCTATACTGCAATATCTTGTTAAGGAGGCAAAGAAGCAGAATATCACGTCAATACTTGCAAACATATCCTCCCGAAACCCTATAAGCATAAAGTTTCACGAGAAAAACGGATTTAAGCTCTGCGGGCGTTTTCGGAATGTCGGCCGAAAAAATGGCCAAATGTTCGATGTTGTTTGGATGCAAAGGATGCTATGACATAGCCATACCGCAAATGTGTCTAATCTGCACCGCCGAGATTGGTCGCTATCCAATTGGCAGGTGGTGCTATAATCCATCCTTTGAGAAGCTGGAGATTCTTGTGATAAGCAGAACGAACTTTTACGAGGGTTGTCCCCCGTCTCTTGATAGCCTCGCAGGTATTGCGATGCAATCCTTCCTATGACTGGTTGCTGAAATGGTGCCATTGACATGAACAGGGTCCAGACGCAGACAGAAGAATTGTGTCGAAAAAGGCTTACGCTTTTTGAAGAGATTCAAGACCTGACCTCCAGACACCTAAGATTTAAGCCTGGTCCCGACAAGTGGTCGATACTCATGGTGATTGAACACCTCGTTTTGGCTAAACGTGAAATCATAGGAAATGTGGTCGGTGCGCACAAAAAGATTTCGCGAAAAAGGTGTCTTCGAGATCGCATTGCCTATCTCATCGTCCTCTTTGTACTCAAGGTTCGGTTTCCCGTGCCGGTCGTTTCCGACGCCATGAAACCAAGCGGCAGAGTTTCGCTGGAAGTTCTCCTTCGTCAGTGGGAAAAAACTCACGAGCAATTGCTGACATTCCTGGAAACGGTGAAACAGGAAACGTTTGGAAGCGCCATCTTCAGACACCCGTTCGCCGGCCCACTGAACGTGGCACAAGTAGTTCGATTAGCCAGGTTGCATTTCGACTCCCATGCACGCCAGATTCGCCGCAACCTGAGGTTGATGGGATACAAACAAAAACAAACCTCCTCCTTTCGGTGTTAGGAGACCTTTGCATAACCACTTTGAGCGACAATTATGAGTTGGGGCACCTATCCGGGCGAAGAAAACGTGCCGGGTGGGCAAATCCCGAACTGTTTGATCTCCATTTATCGGGAGAGTTTAGCGCACAGTTGCGCCCGACGGCTTGACACAAAGTGAAGCTTGCGCCAAACGAGGCACTGCGTCCGGGGAGCGAGCCGGTCAATGATACCTGTGTTTCCGAATGACCGCGCACACCACCCCAAGGATCCTGATTTCGTGATTGTGTAGAATGATCGCTTTCATTTTCGGATTGGCCGGTTCCAGCCGAATATGGTCCGGTTCGATATAGAACTTCTTGAGCGTAACCTCCTCGTTGTCGATGATCGCCACCACGGTTTGACCATTTTCTGATGTTTCCTTTGCCTGAATGATAATGTGATCTCCGTGTTGGATGTTTTCATACACCATGGAGTAACCTTCAACACGAAGGGCATAAGTCTGGAATCGGCCCACCATATCCTTGGGAATGGCGATTGTCTGCGGGTCAGGTAGAGCCTCAATGGGCCGCCCTGCCGCTACAATGCCAAGTACCGGAATATCCACGAACGCGGCCTCCATCTCAGAACGCATCCAATCCCAGTCAATGATCGGCCAGACCCTTTTTGCATGATGCCGAACCACAAAACCTTTCATATCCACTCCTTGGCACGCACACAGCTGAAAAAGTTTGTCCGTGCGGGTCTGCGTGGGGCTGGTGTGGCGTGGCTTTATGCGAAGCCTGGTCGGCTCGAAAACATCCCCGAACTCTGCAGTCGTTCAGCTTCGCCCTTTCGCCCCGCGCCTCGAGCTTTGACCTTTTTTCATATTATATCAAAGGGGTGTGACAGATCCGGTCACGGTCCGGGTAGGAGGATGGCATTTTGGGCTTTGTTATGCGCTATGCCCAACCCCGCCTTTTTTCGATGAGTTTCTCTTTGCTTATCTATGGGCTGTGCGTGTCTTTCAGCAGGCCTCTCAGCTTCTCAAAGACGCTTATTCCTTTCTTCTTCCAGCCCAGCTGACTTGCATAAGACTGATGGGGTTTAAAAGGTCGGTTGCATTCTTCCAGGGGCGTGCCTACCAAGTTTATTTTGCTGATATCCCCTTGTCCCAGTTTGTCCTGGCTGCAGAAATACAGATAGCCAATGGACTGAGGATCAAAGCCCATAAGGTAGGCGGCCAGGCTGTCCACAGCCACAGGGTCTGTCCCGGCGATGGCCACATGCCAATCCACCCCACCCCCGGAAACCGGCCCGTTCCCCTCCATGGCCGTGAACCCGTCAAGCACGGAAAGGTGTGGTGGAATCATGCGCACCAGTTGGTAAAGGAAAAGATGCATATTGAGATAGCCCTGGTGTAGTTTGACTTTATCGCTTCCCGCAAGCCGGGCAAAACCCAGATGACTTAGCGCTTGAAATGAAAACAGGGGCTTCATCGCCGAGGGGACCCGGGGCAGCAGTCTATCAGATACCCTGCCGACAACATTGCTAAGGTTGGGTTTCATGTCTCGAATCAGGCTCCCCACGACCATATTCTTGAGACCCAGCGTTACAATGGCTGTGTCGTGCGTTTTCGGAATGGTTACAGAAATCCTATTGTCACTCTCCAATATGGTCTTGGCTACACGAACGGGCGTAACCTTGAGGTCTTGGCCATATAGGGAGATGACTTCATAGGCATCCCTGTTCAGGTCTCTGAATGCTATGTTGTCATACTTCTCAGCCAGGTCCAAAAACCCGAAATTCTCGTAGCCCTTGAAGGTGTCTGAGGCCGCAGCTCCTTCAGCTATTATTACGCGGCTGTCCGAATGTCGGCGGACAAAATCCAAGACCGCCCTCACGGCCTCGCGATGTGTTGACGCCACTTGCACTTCAACGGAAACAAAGTTTGGCTTGATTACATGCCGCGCTCCGCAAACGGCTTCTTTGCCCAACAGGCCAAGCGCCTCAGAAATGTTCTGGTATCGGTCTCGCCCCTTAACTAGCGCTACAGTAGGACGTGACATGAGCAGTCCCCCTTAATCCATTCTGGATGTCGACTCATTTGATTTGTTCACCGCCTCAGAAGTCATTGAACATCGTCAAATACGCCCCCCACTTCACACTACTTTTCTAGTACTTGCACCACTTCAATTTCTCTTAGCCGCCAGACGTCTTCGATTTTCTGAAGCTTGCATGCCAACTCATGGAGATCCTCCACAGAATCTCCTGTTGTCAATTTACCTTCCATCCTCGCGGTCAGTCTGACTTGTGCGTTGTCTTTCTCAGTAAAATCAATGACAAAATCATACAGCTTGACCGATATTTCTGAATACTGGGAGCGCATACTGAGAACAATCGTTGACAGCTCGTCGGACGAAATGTCGTTGGAGAACGAGTAAGCGGGCGCATGAATTTTGCAGGTTTCGGTGAACACCTCGCTGATTCGGTTAGCCTTTGTGACAGCAATAATTTTGCTTTCCCCAGGCGTCTTTTCTACTCTTCCGGCAATAGATTTAAACTGCCTTTTTATCCTCGCTTCTTCACTTTGCCAAAAGACAAAATATGCGATTATTCCTGCTGCCAGAATGCCTCCAGCAATAATATGCTTCGCCTTTACCATAAGGGCGCTCCGATTATCCTTTCCCTGGATGTTTGTCCAAACTGGTGGACGTCGATAGGCACACTCCGGTTATCCCCTACAACATAAACATGATCTTTATCAACCTTGCGAGGGCAAAGGTTCCAGCCTGATGGGAACCGGATATACGTTTCGTTCATCTTCTTCTCATTCACAAAAAGGGCCCCATCCCGAAACCCCACCACATCTCCTTCCAGACCAACCACACGCTTCAACAGGATGACCTTTTCACCTGCCAAACGGATGGCGACGACGTCATGTCTTTCAGGTGTCGAGAACATATATCGCAACCTGAAACAGAAATTAAAGTCCCCTTTCACGTATGTGGGCTCCATGCTGTGTCCCTTTATCGTGAAAGGAACACAGATAAAACGGAAAAAAACAAACGCAAAAAGAGCGACAAGCAACACCCTGAAGAGGTATTGTCCTGTAATTTTAGGTAAGAAGAAATGCTTAAGATTCCAGTTCAATAGGAAGACCAGGGACGTCCATAAATAAGTAAATAACTGCGATTACGGCGGCAGATGACATTACTTCTTCTACTTTCTTTTCTATTTCTAACGTGGTCTATGGAGCCTTCCAATTTAGCTACTCTCACACCCACTATAAGAACGGGACTAAGAAGGGTTTGACCGATCCGGATGGCATAGTCTATCAATACAGTTATGATGCCAACAACCAGTTGACCGGCGTGGAGATGCCAGGTAAGGGTTTTATTACCTGCAGAAAAAACGGGATGTCCATTGTATCATTACTTTCTTGCCCTCTTTGCTTTTTTGCCGTGGGCAGCTTGTTTTTCTTTATAGCGGTTGTCAGAATAACGTTCCGATAAGAATAGATGACAATTGAAAATACTATTTGGCTCACTTGTGGGTGTGCAATTTTAGGATTTTTGAATTCTCCTGGCTAAATCGCGCACGCAGTGGTTCTGTTCAAGC
>JBFEUB010000032.1:0-22402 GCA_041547605.1 Desulfobacteria bacterium | reverse complement strand
GCTTTCGGCCAATATGCTTATATCTTAGCGTTTGTGACCATTTCAGAAGTGACCGCAGGCATGGGTGTACCCATGATCTTTTGCAGGGAAGTAGCCAAGAACAAGGCAAAAGCCCCCCAATTCTTGGCAGCTGGGCTTATCCTGCAGTCTCTCTTGTCGGTGGTGACGCTTTGCATCGTGAGCATCATCTTTTATGCAATAGCCCCATCGGAGAACATTTTTTACGTGGCCCTCATATGTGTCGTTGCAGAGCTGTTTAAGTTCTTGGGCAGATTCTTTTGGGCCGTATACCAGGCCTATGAGCGTATGGGCTTCGGAACACTTCAGACATTTATTACCCAAACGGTGTACTTTGTGCTGGTGGTTGTGGCCATCGGTCATGATGTAGGGTTGAAGGGGATTTTTGGTGCCTTGTTAGGGGCTCATTTGACAGGGTGTGTATTTGCTTATGTTCTCGTCACGCGGCTTTTTGCAAGGCCAGAGTATAGGGAGGTCAAAGGTCTGTCCAAGTTTTTGCTGAAAGAGGCCTATCCCCTGGCAATAAGAGGCGTTTTTCGAAAGTTGAATTTAAGATCGGGTATATTGATTTTGGCTGCCTTGAGAACCAAATTTGATGTTGCTATGTTCAGCGGTCCGCACAAGATCATCGTGAATCTTATGTTCATTGGTGAATCCTCTTCACAGGCGTTGTTTCCTGTTCTTTCGAGACTGAGAGAGGAATCCGGAACATCTCTCAGGAGGGCATATGAGAAGTCATTAAAGTTCGCGTTGGTGATTGGGCTTTCCCTATCCATCTTCTTGAGTACATTCTCTGACGCAATTATCGTTTTGATACTTGGCAGGGACTTCGCCGTTGCAGGACCTGCTCTTAAGATTCTGGCGTGGTGCCTGGTGCCCATGTTTTTGACGAGTTTCTTAGAAAAGACGCTCGTCGCGGGGGATAAACAGTTCCTGACCACAGTTGGAATGGGTTTGGCTCTAGTAGTCAATGTTTTGCTTAACTTCCTACTTATTCCGAGCATGGGATATGTCGGTTCCTGTGTAGCTGCCGTTGTTGCTGAAACCATACCGGTTTGCCTAGGCATCTATTTTGTTTTGAGATATTTTCGGTTCGGGTTATCTTTACCTGATGTCATAAAGCCCCTGCTTGCAGGTTTGATAACATATGGGGTGATAAATATGTTTAGTCACATCAATCTGTTGTTCGGTTTGTTTCTGGAAGTCGGGGTCTACGGGGTCATCCTCTTGGGATTGAAGACCTTCACCCGGGAAGAAATATGGTTCATAAGACAGCTATTCAGAGGGCCTGTGGCAGCCAAGCCTGCGGGCATTTAGAGCGGACTCGGGGACTTTTTCTCTGATGGTTGCGGTTGCGTGGCGTACGAAAGTGGTAAAAAAGGTCAGGTTATACAGACGACCGATAACACATTGGATCACTTTCGATGGGTAAGAATATGCATGTCAGTGTAATCGGTGCCGGCGTTTCGGGCTTGAGTTTGGCCGCTGTATTAGTGCGCAGTGGTATCAGGGCGACGGTCTTCGAAAAAGACGACAGGATCGGCGGATTGGCTGCAAGTTTCAAAAGAGATGGCTATGTTTTTGACCTTGGTCCGCACATATTCTTTGCCAAGAAGATCATTCCTAAACTGAATGTGTTCTTTGATGCTGAGAGAGTCATCGTTGAGAACAAGAATTTGAGACAAGGGATCTACATACAGGGTAAAGTTTTTAGCCATCCGTTTAAGCCAAAAGAGATTCTGAGTCGCATTGAGAAAAGGAAGTTGCCTGAAGCTGTTATAGGGGCTGCCTTGAGTAATTTGCCGAGACGGAACAGCCAACAAACACTTGAAGGGTGGGTTACGAGTAAGATCGGAAAACCGCTATTCGACTATATTGAACTGGATACGTATGTCAGGAAGCTGTATGGAATTGGCGCTTGCGACATATCATCAGATTGGGGCAAACACAGACTCAAACCCATTGCGAACCTGAAATTCTGGCGCGTCGTGAATGCTGCGGTAAACCCGTGGGCAAAGAACAAAAAGCGACATGCGTATTACTGTCCAGGAGGGATCGGTGAGGTGGCCAAGCACCTATCTGACTACGTTGTAAAAAATGGGGGTGAGATCCGGCTCCATTCCCCTGTTGAAGCATTCGTGGCAAACAATGGGGCCATTGAGGAAATTCTGGTTAGCCGAGAGGGCAACCTCATACCGGTTAAGACAGATTTTGTTGTTTCCACGATAAAGATTTCTGACCTCATCTTACGGATCGAGCCTAAAGCCAAACGAGAGGTCTTGAATGCAGCGAGCTCAGTCAGGCATCGGAGTCTGGTTATTCTTTACATGGTGGTGGACAGAGAACGACTGTTCGATCACTGTTTGGTCTATTTTTCGACCAAAGATACGTCATTTAAGAGAATCACGGAGTACAAGCATTTCTCGCCGGATATGGCTCCCGAGAATCTAACATCTTTGTCTGTAGAGATATGCACCGATCCGGGAGATGATTTGTGGGAATGTGGAGACCGTGAAATATTTGATATAGTCATCAATGAGATAGAAAGATTGGGCATTTTTTGGAGGAAAGAGGTCATAGAGTATTTCACGGTCAGGATGCCCGCGGTTTATCCTGTGTATTTTCTCAATTACCAAGACCATTTAAAGGCTCTTCTTGACTACTTAGGCGGGATATCCAACTTGGTTTCTATTGGTAGACAGGGCCTATATCAGCATGACAATATGGCAACAGCTATTGAAAGTGGACTCAACGCAGGCGAACTGGTAACTCGTCACGGGGTGGAGGACCCAGGAACAGTCAGCAAGGTTGTTTATGAAGAAAGGCGCACCAAATACAACGATATTTCCTGAGAATACAGCGAAACACCAAGTTTGAACAGAGGATACAAGGGTGAAGTTGGAAGCTCTGACAATAGACACGCTATATGCAAAATGGATTGCCCTGGTTGTTCTTGAGATGGCGATCGGGGTGTACTGTCTTATTATGCCCTCTAAGATCGCTGTTCTGTCGCTGATCATGGTACCGCTCGCCATTGTCATGATGTCGCACTATTTCTATGCCTATCTTTTAGGCATTTTCCTTCTACCTGTATGGTCTATAACCTTAACAGGGCAGGCCGAGGCGTCCGGTCAAGTCGATCTGCGGTTTTCAGACGCTTGTTTTATTATTGCGGGTCTGGGTTGGATTGCCTGGGGAATGGCCAGACATCAGGTTAGAGTGAAGGGAAGCCGTCTAGACTTCTGGCTTCTAACGTTTTTCTTATGGATTTTCCTGTCCATATTTTGGTGCCCATCATTTGGGGGAGGGGTAAAGGAATTTCTCAGAAAATTAAACGGCCTATTTATCTTTTACCTCACAATCAACCTGGTCAGGAGTCAAAGGCAGCTGGATCTTACGCTCATGACTTGGATCATCTCGGGGGGATTGGCGGCCTTCTTGGCAGTGTATGAAGTTTTTACTGAAGTTTTGTACCGTGTAGCAGGGTTTTCTAAGGGGGCGATCGCTCGGTGGGGATTTTTGAGGACCACTGCGCTAAAGGAGGGTGCCAACAGACTTGGGTTCTTTATGAACACGTGTCTTGTCATCGCCTTATCGCGATTTTTCTTGCAGCCAGGTAAAAAGTTCAGGCTTCTCTTGCTTGTTCTTTTCGTGATGATGTTTTTTGCCCTCCTGTCAACTCTCTCCAGGAATAGTGTTCTTGGGTTCGCTGTCGGTACCATGCTTTTATTCTATATCACCAAAAAAGGGGGGAAAAGGTTTTTCATTACGGGTGCGGTCATTGCGGCGCTGTTCTTGCTGATCGGTGGTCCCACTTATCGTGAGGCATTTTTCAAAAGGTTTGTTGGAGGCTTTCAACCACAAATGACTCGTAGTGTCGCAGGGAGACTCCAGGTCTGGGAAGCAGGGTCCGAAATAATCGGAGCAAGTCCTTTCCTTGGAGCTGGTGCGGGTGGATTTCATGTAGTCTCCGAGTGGTATGGCGCGCAGAAACTGAAATCGCCTCACAACCTTTACATCTATGTAACAGCCGAGTATGGATTGATCGGATTTGTGCTGTTTGGCGCTGTAGCTATTGCTTTCTTGTGGCATGCGAACCGGGGGCTAAAGTCGACATCAGATGAAAAGGCAAAGTGCGTTCTGGCCGCTTTGTTTGCAACAGTAGCGATTTATGCCTTCCAGGGATTGGTCGTGAATTTTGTCTTAATAGAGAGAGAATTTTGGGCCCTCTTGGGACTCAATGTGGCTGCTATCAGGATTTATAGCGAAGATGAGTTCCAATAATTGTCCATTGAGACAGCGTCTCCACCGGGCGGATTGAACTAGGGGAAATTGGATAACAAAAGACAGAATATTGTCACACGAGAAAAAGCGAAGAGTCGCAAGATGAGAGCCATGCTTCTCCCTTGCGTCTTTTTATGCATCGTTGCGATGTATTTCCGAACCCGTTCCGAAGTACATGCAGCCATAACGCTTTCAGCAAAATCTTATGATACGCCTTCCATCGTCATGTCTATTGTAGGTAGTGACATTGACGGAAACGGCGAGCATGAAATCATCACTGGAAGCGTAGATGGCACAGTCCGCGTGTTAAGTCTCAAAGGGCAGACTCTGTGGGAGAGCCCGGTAAACGGCATTCCGTCTTTGTTGTGTGTTGGGGACAAGGATGAAAAGGGAAGGAGAAAGATTAGTGCTATTATACAAGATGTTCAGGGATGCTTGATTGTCTTTGATCACACGGGAAAAGTTCTGATGACTTACAGAAGTGAGGTGACATTTCTATCCTTGGGTATGGGAGACGTGGATGGTGATGGCACGGAAGAAGTGGTGGCGGGCGACGTTTTAGGACACGTGCATTTTTTGGAAAGAGACGGGAAACTCCGGTGGAAGAAGCATATTGCAAACAGTGCCATAAGTTGTTTGGGCACAGGTGACATTAATAATGATCAGAAATCAGAGATTCTTCTTGGAACACACGAAGACGGCATTTTTGCATTAAATGATTCAGGAAATGTGTTGTGGCACATTAGTAAGAGGTTGCGTGAAACGGGAAGGCGTCCAGCCGCAAAGCTTAGTTGGATAAGATCAATCATCGTAGATGACATTAATTCAGATGGGAGGCCTGAAGTTATCTCGAGCAGCAGGCCGAATGGTATGATCTCGGTCTTTGATGGAAGAGGAAAAAGAATTTGGAAGAAAAGATTTAAAGGCATCATAAATAATTTCTCTACGTCTTTGATCTCTCTGGGAGACCTGACGGGTAATGGGAAAAAAGAGATTGTGGCCCTGCTTCATGGTGTGATTCTTAATGCCCAGAGAGGTAGAAGCCCGATCTATATTCTTGACCACGCAGGTAGAATAGTTTCTGACTACAAACCGGACGGAAATTACTTTAGTCTTTTTGTTGGCGACGTGGACAAAGACAAGAAAGGCGAACTATTGATAAGCTCTCCAACAAGAAGTCGACACTTTTATATTTTAGATGGATATGAGGGCAACAAACCTAGCATAGAAGGCTTAGCAGGAAATCCAACAGACAATATAAATGGGATCGCTGAAAAGGTCAGGATGTCTTCAGGGCAGAAGGTTTTGGATCAAACGTCATCTAAAATCCAAGTCTTGTATAGTTGCCGAGCATCAAATCCTGATATTGAAGCAATCTACAAATTTCTCTCTGAACGGGGATCAAAAGGCCTATCCTTCATTCTATTAATTGAAGGGATTCATGAAAGAGATCCGGGCCGTCCTGGCAACAGGTCAGGAAAGGGTCGGCAGATGAGTCAAGATGAGATATTAGCCGTAGTCCGACACTGTGAAAGCAGAAAAATTCCGTTTTTTCTGCTTGCAGGGGCGCACTGCAAGATGCACATTGGTTTAGATACTGCGGAAAAAATCTTCAAGATTGCACCCAGCTCATGCAGAGGTTTCATATTCCACGAGGACAGTTATAGCTCGAGTGACTGGGACCATTTCATTGGTGACATAGAAAGAGTCCTGCAGTTGTGCAAGAAATACGGAAGGAAGAAGCTCATTTTAAACGAGCATCAAGATTTCTGGTATCGGGTTCCGATGATGAGAAACATTGGGCCTAAGTTTTTCAATGCAGATTTTGGAGACATCCTTATACCGATGTACAAGACCAACCGATATGTAATGCCGGAACTGAACCTTGGCTCAATTTTTGGGTTGTGGAAGACAGGAAAGGTACGAGAGTGGGGCTTTTCTACGCAAGATGATGCGTGGAAATGGGAATCCGTCTTTATGGTTGTGCCTGACGACGTGATCTTAAGAATGGAGGTCATGGCGGCGAGCTTAGGTGCTACGTATTTCAGAGTAGAGCGGGGCAAGGAGTTCCTGGATGTAAAAGGGGGAAAGATTGCGCTTTCCAACGGCGCTATACGGCATCGGAATCTGTTTCACAGTCTGATTAGAAAAAATATCATACGGCCAGTTGAAAAGAATAGTCAGGTCCTAGCGTCTCCAGTGGCCCTGAAGCATGACTCAGGAACTTCGTGGACCGGTGCAATGGGACCCAAAGGGTATTGGGAACATTATTATAGGTCGGCTTTGACCAATAAAATCTTTGGTCATCAATTGGGACTACAAAGCGTTGGAGACGAATTCCTCTCGGGGTACGCGTACGGTGTAAAATACTATGCCGAAGCAATATTTCCCAAAACGCGGTATGGTTTTGTTCAAATTGTCCCGGATTGGATAGGAGAGGCGTCATTGGAAGGTGTGCGAAAAGTCTGGAAGACAGATGGCACCCACATATATGACGGCGGCAAGAGGCTGGACCCATTAACGGCTAAGAGAAAGATTTTGGAAAGCCTTCAGGGGTCAGAGAAGACCATGCCATTCCGTGCAGATGGCGTCTTCCTATCCGTTCAGAAGTTTTCTGATGACTATTTGGTGTATTTGCTCGATCCAGGCTGCCTCGATGTTTGGGGTGTGGATACGGTGCTCACCGCAGGTGATTCGATAAAGGACTTTACGATCTCAGATGCGATTTCAAATGAAACGCTTCCGGTGAAGGATAAAGGCGTTCGGGTCCGTGTACCTGCCGGTGGTTTTAGGATTCTGAAGGTTGCCACAGGAAAGAAGGCTCCGGTTTGAGGGCACGCATGGTTGTTGGATTGTTGAAGATGGGCTTTTAGGACGAACGGTCACGTATACATGGACGAGGGTGAGGGATTTGGGTGAGAGGTTAATCACATGAAAGTATTTGTTCTGGGTTTGGACGGTGCTACTTTCGATCTGATCACGCCGTGGGTTGCAAGGGGCGATCTGCCAAATATGAAGCGCCTGATGGACGAAGGGTCACATGGAAATCTTATGTCTGCCATACCAGCTCACAGTGCCCCGAGCTGGTCGTCTTTCATAACCGGGAAAAACCCTGGAAAACACGGCATATTCGACTTCAGTGAACACGTTGATGGTAGCTATGAGGTGAGGTTCGTGAATGCCAGCCGCAGGCAGGGGGTGTCGATTTGGGCGATTGCAAGCCAGTTTGATAAGAAGGTCGCCGTTGTCAATGTCCCCATGACTTTTCCTCCCGAGAAAGTGAAAGGGATCATGATCTCTGGTATGGACGCCCCCGGTATCGACAGCAATTTTACGTATCCCAAGACGCTTTCCAGTGAACTCAAACGTGTCATTGGAGACTACTCACTAGAAGCTGGACTTTGGTCTTACATCAGCAAAGGCGAGATCGACCTTGCGATTGAGAAGCAACACGAGACTATTGAAAAGAGATTTGAAGTCACAAAGCACTTGATGAACCATTATTCCTGGGATCTGTTCGTTTCTGTGTTTACAGCGACGGATCGGGTGCAACATGCTTTTTGGAAGTATATGGATCCGCGGCACCCCTTGTACAAGCCTGAACAAGCCGAGAAGTTTGGGGACGCGATTCTGGATGTATATCGCAAAATGGATCATATTGTGGGCTATCTTCTGGAACATTTGGGTGAAGACGCGGTTTTGTTCATCATGTCCGACCACGGTGCAGGCTTATGCAGCAATAAGACCCTCTACCTAAACAATTGGTTATGCAGGGAAGGCCTGTTAGAGTATAAGGATTTCCGCCCGAATCACGGCTCGGCCAACACGCAACGACTAAAACGGCTGCTTTACACAAAACTGCTCAGCGGGTTGCCAAGGGACTTCTGGAAGGCTTTGCCAAGAGAGACCCGGGATCAGGTGCGGAAGCGATTTCCAGCTTTGTTTAACAAAATGGCTTCTCAATTCTTTTTCTCTCGCATAAACATGGATCAAACAAAAGCTTATGCTGAAGAAAGCAAGAATTTCATCTGGATAAACCTCAAGGGAAGGGAGCCCAGGGGGACGGTCAACCCCGGCCGAGAATACGAAGAGATACGGGAGCAAATAATTCGTGGTTTACTCAATGAAAAGGACCCTGAGACTGATGAGCCTGTTCTGGACAACGTGTTTAAGAGGGAAGATATCTATCATGGGGACAATTTCGAGAAGGCGCCCGATTTGGTCGTTACGTTCAAAGACCTGGGCCACGTGCCCAGGCCAAGCTACACAGTTGCTCCTGACGTTGTCTTGAGAACAATTCCCAGGAAAGAACTGGAGCAATCAGAATCCAGCACAAGAGCAAATGCAAGACATTTGCCGAATGGCATACTCTTCATGAGGGGCAAAGGTATTAGGGCAGGCCATAAGATACATGGCGCAAGAATCATCGACTTGGCACCCACTATCCTGTACACCATGGGCCTACCTGTGCCTATGGATATGGATGGCCAGGTCTTGGAATCCGCTTATCATGAAGGTCTCCTGTTGGAGAAGCCCATTAGCCATGAAGCTGTGACACTCCCCAGCGAACCCGCCATGAAAGACATGGTCTATTCACCCGAGGAAGAAGAGGCGATTCGGCAGAGATTGGGAGATTTGGGATATTTGGAATGATGGGCCCTGCCATGAACACGCCTCTTCACAACAGGTTGGGTGACGTTTTTGGTAGGTAATGACGTTAAAGAACACCGGAATACGCGAGAAGTCCTGATGAAACCGACCAGAATTGGCATAGACTTCCATGTTGCAGGAGGGATATACCAGGGTGTAAGAACTTATCTCACAAATCTTATGCAAGGCGTTTTGGAGATAGAAAATGAATTCGAGTATTTCGTCTATACCAATAATCCCGCAGAAATTGCCAATGGAGGCAGTGGGCATGGTAATTTAACACTTAAGGGACTTCCGTCACGGTGGGGGCGTGTCAATCTTTTTGCTGGGTTTCCAGCCTGTGCTTACCGGGACCGGCTCTCTCTGTTTCACAGCCAATACGTTTTGCCGGTGCATCTTCCGTGTAAATCAGTTCTCACGATCCATGATATCCTTTTTGAGAGATATCCACAGTTTTTTCCGAAATTTCACGGGGGGCTCATGAAATACTTTGTGCCCGTCTCAGCTAAGCGGGCTAATAGAATCATTTCTGTGTCTGAGTTTACGAAGAGAGAGATATGCGATTACTATAACATTGCCGAGGACAAGGTGACTGTAATTTACGAAGGAGCTTCGGATGTTTTTGCTCCCGCACGGGACAGAGATCTGATCTTGGGCAAGCTTAAGAAATACGGAATCAGAACAAAATATATATTATTTGTGGGGAGAATAGAGCCGAGAAAAAACATCGTTGGTGTACTCAAGGCTTTCAATGAACTGAGGAAAGGCGGCTACAAGGAGCTATGTCTCGTAATCGTCGGCCATCAAGATAGGATCTTTCGAGAAAAGAAGCTGTTCACGGAAATCGGGAAGTTGGGGCTTGGGTCAGATGTCTTATTAACCGGTGGCGTAAGTGAAGAAGACCTTTGCGCTCTGTACAACGGGGCAGAGGCTTTGGTTTATCCCGCGTTTGCAGAAGGGTTTGGCTTGCCTGTTGTCGAGGCAATGGCAAGCGGCACGCCTGTTATTACTTCAAACACGACAGCCTTGCGAGAAGTTGCCGGAAACGCTGCAATATTGGTGAACCCTCACTCAAGTGACGAAATAGCGCAAGCCGTAGAGAGGGTTCTGCGTGATGAGAGTCTGAGAAGTAAGCTTTCCCATGCGGGGCTGGAGCGAGCGATGAAATTTCGATGGGAGAAAACAGCGCAAGAAACAGTGGGGGTCTACCGACAGGTAATTGCAGGATGACTTTGGAAACCAGCCCTATCGAAACAGCACGCACTCAGTTGATAACAACATAGTAAGATATAGGTAGGATTTGATAAGTGGTATGAAGCGATACAGTGATGCAAGAACCATACAACGGTCTGAGAGAGAACATTTCGATCACAAGGTGGCACAAGAAGCAAATGTCCTTGAGGAGGACATGGATTCTCAGAAGGCCCGGATGTGGCTAGACATATTAGGCCTTGAGGGAGCATTACGGGGCAGGAATGTGCTAGAATGCGCCTGTGGTACCGGAAAACTTACAACTGTGCTGGCCCGGCAGGCGAGAAGCGTGAGAAGCTTTGACATTTCGCCTGAAAGCGTAAGAATAACCACGCAACGCATTGAGAAGGAACATTTGAATAACGTGCAGGTAGAAGTGGCTTCCATGGAAGAACTACCCTATGAGGATGAGTCATTTGACATAGTGGTCGGACTTTTTATCCTGCATCACCTTGCAGATCTGGAGCAAGGCATCAAGCAGATTTTTCGTGTATTGAGGCCCGGCGGCAAGGCAGTATTCTACGAGACGAGTGGCAGCAATCCCATTCTTATGTTCTGGCGAGGGCGGTTAACAGGTCGTTTGGGGATTCCAAAGCTAGGTACAAAAGACGAGCATCCTCTGACAACCGCTGACCTTGAAACCATCGCCTCAGCTTTCCGCGGAACAACGAAAATATCATATCCGCGCTTTCGGTTTTTCGGAAAATTATATTTTCAGCTCCTGCAGGGTTTCAAAATGGCTAGGTCCCTGTGTGACGGTTTAGACAACGCGGTATACCGATGCTTCCCTTTCTTTCGGAAGTATAGCTACCAGGTCATGGTCACCTTGATCAAATGATGTCAGAAACGATGTGTATGCGGGTTGAACATGGCAGGTTATGTGCCGGTTTCGCCTCACGAAGAGGTGAGAGGGATAATGAGCGGTTTGATTTTTCTTAAGGGCTGGCATATATTACTAAGGAAAACGTTAATCATGCGACGCTGTGCGTTTAAACGCGTCCCGCTTTGCGGGACTCGGACAGTCTAGGGGGTAGCCCGTCACTCCGCCAAAAATCATCAAGAATAGACTGAATGCTTCCTCCGGAAAAGAGACTCCAATGTCTAGTGGATTTGGACTCATTAGTAAGTATGAGTACAAAACATTCAGTTTAGAAGCTATGCCTGCTAAAGGTTACGGCATGCGACATTGAAGAAGAAAAAAACATGTTACAAGTAAGTATTTCTAAGAATCGGGACCTGCGGACACTCAGAAAAAACTTGGATGTGTTCCTTCAGGAGCATTCAAGTCTTTTGCCTAAGTCTGCGCAAGCAAAAATTCTTCTGAAGCCAAACTTTAATAGTAACATGAATGCCCTGACAGGCAATACCACGGATCTTAGGATCATTGCCAGCTTGGTGGGACTTCTGCAAGCTAGAGGATACAAGAATATTATTCTCGGTGAAGGAACGAATAGCGGGTTTTACCGAAATCAGATCGATGTAGCTTCAAGGCTGAAGGCGAGGCGGCTTGCAGAAAAAATAGGTATTAGATTCCTGGATCTCAATTACTGTCAGGGGCGGCAGATTACTTTTGCCAACAACAAGAAGGCCAAGGTCGCCGCAGACTGCTTGGAGGCAGATTTATTCATTAACCTGCCCAAGCTCAAGATGCACCACGAGGTGGGGATCTCGGTATGTCTTAAAAACGTCATGGGCTGTTTGGTGGGCCAGGAAAACAAGAAAAAAACCCACCATAGCCTTGCTCGCAACATACTCCAGCTGAACAGCTATGTGAAACCGCACCTCCACATTGTAGATGCGCTTATTGCCATGGAAGGCAATGGCCCGAGCGACGGGCTGCCGGTGAGGATGGACACCGTTATTGCAGGTACGGACCCGTACTTCATAGATATGGTTTGCGCCGAAATGGTTGGAATGCCATATAGAGAAGTTACGTATCTGAAACTGGCCGAAGCGTTGGGTTTGATTACGTCAGAGTACACAAAGGCGCTTAGAAACCTGGATTTGGGAGATTTCAGACGAAATCTTCTCAAGCCTGATGTTCCATTCATAGTAAGGGTCGTTTGCAACCCACATCTTCAGAAGTACTTTCAGCTGCTGCGCCAGGCTCCTGGACTTTACGAGGCCTGCAACACCAAATTTGTCGGTAACCTGTTTTTATTACTTGGGATTCGGCAGGAGCATTTTATCCAAGAAGAGATGGATATCAAGCAAATTGTGCTACACAGAGCGCAATGTCCGGCCCACTGCAGGGTGTGCAAAGATTATTGTCCGTTGGGTTTGGATGTTCCTGAAGTCTTAGCCGACGCGGCTGATTCGCAGTGCGTCGGGTGTCTCTACTGTTACATGGTGTGTCCATACGGAGCCATAAGGCTTGAGGGAACTTTTGGCTTTCTTCAGGCCCAAATGGACAAGTACGATCCGCATATACGAGGAAGTGTGTGTCCCACCACGAAAAATGCTGGTTCCGTTCAGTAGTTTTCCCACATAAAAATAGGTCGTTTCCCCTACGAAAACCGTAATCCTACCCATTTGCATCCCCATATAATCGGTATAGACTGGTGTCGTGAAATGCAAGCACAGAGCCATTCTTTTCAGGCGGGGTTTGGCCATTTTGAAGGCCATATGACTATTAATTTTGGCATGTTACGTACCCGTTAAACACGTATAGGTGGTTTTTCATCGGTTAGGGTGTGTCGTAAGTAGAACCCAAGGCCCTGTATTTGTGGATGGCACAGAACATGTTTGTTCCATAAATCTGCTTGTATAGAATTCAAGTCTGGGGCGTGGTGCGCCTAAGGCTCGTTTCTTATCATGTGGGAGTGTTGCAGTGGAACGAAATGTTTGCAGTAGTTGGGGCAACGAAGTTTTTTGATGCATGGTGGGAGTTATCAAGTTTGACGAAGTGATATGAAGGGCTGCAAAATCATGCCGACATCTCGGTTAACATTCGTAATTCTCTCAACAATGATTGCCTTCATTCTTGGAGGGTGCGTGTCCGCGCACCATGCAGGAGTCGAGAGCATGCCGACTCCCCCTAGCCCAGCTACGGAGACCCCTGTTGAAGTGGCTACGCAAAACCTCTCCATGGCAAAGAGATTGAAAAACCGTCCGGTGAGTGAATACGTCTTAGGACCGGAGGACACGGTAGAGATCTCGGTTTTTGGACACGATGAGCTAAGGATGGAAGCCACCATTAGCCCCATGGGGAAGATCTCATACTATTTTATTGACGATATACAGGCAGCCGGACTGACGCAATTCCAACTCAGGGATAAAATCAGAGAAGAGCTTGCCAATTTTATTAAGGACCCTAAAGTGGTGGTGCGCATCACGGAGTATCGAAGCCACAAGGTTTTCGTTTTGGGCCAGGTCACAAAGCCTGGTGTGTTCCACATGAGAAACGACTTCACCCTGGTGGAGGCCATTTCAGCGGCAGGCGGAATAACCTCTGATGCTTACCTTGGTGGCGCTTATGTCGTAAGAGATGACGAGATCTTGCTCGTCAACTTTTCCAAACTCATTGAAAAAGGAAACATGGAGGAAAATATTCCTCTGATGCGAAATGACGTGATCTATATCCCCGACAACAAAGAACAGAGGATCTTTGTAATCGGGGAGGTGAACAGACAGTCCGCCATACCGACCGGGAAGGGGCTAACCCTGCTTGAGGCCATCGCTGAGGCAGGTGGTTTTACGCACGATGCGAATAAGGGAGCGATTTTAGTGATGAGGGGGAATCTGAGTGAGCCGCAGATTATGAGAATCAATGCCAAACAGATGGACCTGACTACTAACATTCCCCTGCAGCGAGGAGACATCATTTATGTCGCCAGCAGCGCCTTCGCCGACGTGGAGCGGACCGCGCTTCGCATCTCTCACATACTGCAACCTTTCCTTGACGTTGCGCGAGGTGTGATGTTGACGGATGCGGCCGTGGAAGTCTTAGGCGGGGCCGAGCCAAGATATCTTCTTCAAGACTGAGCCGTCTTGGGCCCTTTGGGGCAACGAATTGGTTCTTAAAGGGAGTCGATTCATGGAATTGACAAAGATCTGGGAAGTTATTCGACGTAGAAAGTGGACCATTTTGCAGGCCTTGATCGTCGTGACCTTTGTGACAGTCACAGGGAGTTATTTAATCAAACCGTCATACGAGGCCTCCTCCAAGGTCCTTGTTATGCCATTTAAGAAGGGCGCCGGCCTTGAGCTTGGAAAGATCGGACTACCCAGCCTCACTTCTATCATCACAACAAGTACCGACCTGACAGTTAACAAGGCGCTGGCCGTTTCTCGGCCTTACATGGAAAAATTGGTGTCGAGACTTCAGCTTAGAGATCGAAAGGGTCAGTTGATCAGCACGGACAAGCTGATACAGTCAGAGCCGGTTTTCAGCATCAAGGAGATGATTTTCCCGCAGCCGCGCATTGGTATCAGGGAAAAGGAGGAAACAAACTTGTTAAATGTTAGAGCAGTTTCTTCTAATCCGGAAGAAGCCATGATGATGGCCAATACCCTAGCCCAAATCATGGTGGGTGAAAACCAAGAAAATGTTCGGGCTGAATATAGGCATGCGAGAATATTTATCGAGGGTCAAATAAGTGAGGTGAAAGAACAATATAACCAGGCTCTTATCAAGCTCACCGAATTCAGGAAGAAAGAAGAGACCCTTGACTTAAGAATTGAGACTAGGCTTGCAGCTGAAAAGATGGCCGAGTTGCTGAAAGAGAAAGAAGATAATATCATTGATCTCGCTGAAGCTCGGGCAAAACTTGCCCGCTTGAAAGAACAACTGGCCCAAGAGAATTCCGCGTTCCTCTCAGCCTCTACCTTGAAGGAAAATTCGCACATTGACGTGTTGAAAAAGAGGCTTACCGAACTCCGGCTTCAGCTCGCCCAGGCGAGATCTGATCTAACGGAAAAACATCCTCGGGTCTTGTCTCTGAACGAGCAGATCAAGATAGCCGAAGCAGAACTCGAGAAGGAGATTCAGGTATATCGCGCTTCAGCCCCCGAACTGACTGAGCTTGAAAGGCGCATTGCTTCGCTGGAGGCCCACCTGACAGGGGTGAATGCTGACATCGACAAGTATTTCGGGGCCTTTGGAGATCTGCCTGACAAGGTATATAAACAGACGGGCCTGGATATGGAACTCAATGTCTCTCAACAGAGATACAGCGCTTTACTTGACTCCTTGAATCGGGTCGAAATGGCAGAGGCAAGCACCCTTTCTGAAATCAGGATCGTTGAGCCAGCCGTGAGGCCCATTTTTCCCGAGAGCCCAAACAAAACGAAGAATGGCTTGCTAGGTGTTTTTGTGGGATTGGCCTTTGGCTTAGGCCTTGCTTTTGTGGCTGAATATCAAGACGATAGGATCAGGACAACCGAGGATGCCAAGGAACTCAGGCACATTCCCCTCATGGGCTTGGTTCCGGTGTTTGGGCCAACAAAACAGCCTTTGATTTCGACCAGGGACCCCAACGATCCCCTTTGCGAATGTTATCGAAGGATTCGAAACTACCCGTCCATAGATGACGGATCTGTAAGAAGCCTTCTGATCACCTCTCCTGGCCCAAAAGAAGGAAAATCAACCACCGTGGTGAACCTTGGGATCTCCATTGCGCGTGAGAGTAAGCAGGTTGTGCTCATTGATATGGACCTTCGAAGGGCGAGCCTCCACGCTTATTTCAATCTTCCCAACCAGGTGGGCGTGACCGATATACTTCAAGGACAGAGTTCTCTGGATGAAGCCATTCAGGCTACTTCCGTGGAGGGTTTGAGTATCATTTCTAGTGGGCCACCTTGCCCCAATGCCGGCGTATTGATCGAGTCAGGGGAGGTAGGTTCGCTTCTATCAGAGCTGGCGACTCGATTTGACATGGTGATCATGGACTCTGCCCCGGTGCTGGTGAAGAGTGATCCCTTGGTCCTGGCCAAACATGTTGACGGGTCTATTATTGTGATAGAGAGTGAAAGAACAACGCGTCGGGCTGCTCGCGAACTTGTCGATATCTTGGCCAAGTCTCGTATTAGACCGTTGGGCTTCATCCTCAACAGATTCTCCATGAAAAAGGGGAAGCAGCTCCATTATCAGTACTATTATGGCTATCGCGGCAAGGAACTACTTGTTAGTGAAAGAGGTTAAATAGAGGGTAACGGAAAGTGCTGTGAGAAAATCATTTGCCATTTGTGCCTTAATACTGTGTCTATTGGTTTCCGCCTGCACAACGGTCACGGAAGAGGATTTGACGGATCTTCAGAGCCCTAATGCCGTGGCAAAGAAGGAAGCACTTGACAGGATATCAAAGGGGCCGGGTTTTCCACTTGAGTTGGTGGCCCCTGTGTTGAACAGGGGTAACGAAGAGAAAGCGGTCGCGATCGTGCTAGAGTTATTGCATAACGGGAGAGAAACCAAGGACATGCAATTGAGCGTCCTGAGAGCTTTAGGACGGTTGGGCACTAAGACAAAGGTTTCGGCATCTCCCTTGATAGAGAAACTGAAAGACAATGATCCTGATATTCGCCGAGGCGCCATAGAGGCCCTGACCAAAACAAAGAGCCAAGAGGGTTTACAAGCTCTGATGCGATTGCTGGCTTCTGAGCCAGACAAGTATGCTGTCATTTGGGCTTTGGGAGAAATCGGAGATCCGGCAGCCATTCCCACGCTAGACCAATTTTTGGCGAGTGCCGACGAATATGAAAGATACAATGCCCAAAAAGCCCTTGCAAAGATAGGAAAAGGAAAAGAAACAGACGCGGGATCATCTCTGGCTGTAGCGGGGGGAACAGGTGCTGGGCCAGTGCCCTCTGTCCCGTTTCAGGAACGTGAGAAAGTTTTGGCTGATAAGGCTTCTGATGGACGGATTCCTGGTGAGGTCCTGGCAAGGGGCGCCAATAACGCTATTCCGAAACGCCAAGATGCGCGGGGTATGACGAGACAGACAGGGCAGGTCCAAGTTCAAAAAGATGGTAAAAAAGATACGGAAGATGTCGAGTCCTTAGCCCTGCAGAGAAGACAACTTCTGCAGAACTTAGCCACGCAAAGAAAATTTAAGCAAGAGACCGAGCCTGCCGGAGCGGATCTGACTAAAATTTTTCCCTCGGTGTCTCAAGACGCTGGGGCGCGTCAGGGAACGAAGAACCAGGTTTTGTCTCCGGATACGGGGGAGAAGGAAAAGACAATAAAAGCTCAGCAGAAACAAGGCATGCAGGAAAGGCCTCCCAGCACCACTGCACCTCCAGCGCTTGTCATGACTCAACCTGTCTTAAATTCACAGCGCTTAGACGCGGGCTTGAGGGGCTCAGACCAGGCCTCGCATTCTCAGCAGGGAAGAGAAGACGAGACACAAAAGGGGGTTCAAGTTCCGGCGGGACAAGAAGCGCCCGACGCAGCGGCTATATTGTATCGCGACGCCTTGGCCTACCACAAGAAGGGGTCTCTCCAGGAGGCTAAGAAGCTGTATGAGGCCGCCTTAGAGGTCTCTCCTAATCTTGCCTCGGCTTGGAATAACCTTGGGACGATTTACATGAAAGAGCGAAATTATGGAGGGGCCCTCACAGCACTTCAAAGAGCCTTGCGCATCGAGCCGGACTGCGCTGATCCATATTACAATCTGGCGTGTCTCTGTGCCTTGCAGAAGAATGTGGCTGAAAGTCTGTCCTATCTTAAGAAAGCCGTCTCTGCAGACGGAGAGGCTCGAAAGTGGGCGCTCACTGATGAAGATTTGAAAAACCTACACGGGCATTCTGAGTATGAAAAAATCATCCGGGAGGAAAAAGGCGAGTCTCCCGGGCTTATTATTGGTCAATCTGGGCTGAACCCACAACACGCAAGGGCGGCCAAGAAAGATTGGGCCCAGGCCTCCCATTCTGAGCAGAAAGGAAAAGAAGAGGCACAACATGTACCGCAAGTGCCGGGAGCAACCGATGAAGCCGCTATATTGTATCGCAACGCCTTGGCCTACCACAGAGAGGGATCTCTTACGAAGGCTAAGGAACTGTATGAAGCGGCCTTGGAGATCTCTCCCAATCTTGCCTCGGCTTGGAATAACCTTGGGACGATTTACATGAAAGAGCGAAATTATGGAGGGGCCCTCACAGTACTTCAAAGGGCCTTGCGCATGAAGCCGGATCATGCTGATCCTTATTACAATCTGGCATGCCTTTATGCTTTGCAGGAGAACGTGGCTACCAGCCTGTCGTATCTTAAGAAAGCCGTGTCTGTGGATGGAGAGGTTCGAAATTGGGCGTTGACTGATGCAGATTTGAAAAACCTGCACGGGCATTCTGAATATGAAAAAATCGTCCAAGAAACAAAAAGCTCCTAGCCCCGCATAGGAAACAGTTTACATGACTAACAGTACAATGCCGGTTGAGCGACGACAACATAAGCGGATCCAAATCAAGGGCCGGGCAGATGCGGTCTTATTCGGGTCTACTTCTACCAAAGGGATTCAGATAGTCGATATTAGCATAGACGGGCTTGCGTTTCGTTATGTGAACGGCCAGAAGCCATCAAGCGGCTTTTATGAAGTAGACATTTTGTGGGATCATGTTGATTTTAACTTGATGAGGCTAAAATTAAGAACCATTTCAGATTTTCAAATACCTAATGGGTTTCTACTCGGTGTCATACCGGTAAGACGATGCGGGGCTCAATTCGTGGAACTGACGAAAGATCAGATATCTCAGTTAGAATATTTCATCCAGAATCACCAAACAGGTGAGATGGCAGGTTAAGAGCCATATACTGCGTTCCCTTTTGCAGTTGGATTTTTGGAAGACCGCGACACCCCAACTTTCTTTCTCATTTGCTCCTGAGGCTCCTGGTGGCATAGGCGCCACCAGGAGCTTCTTGTTCGTTCGCTTGTTTCCACTTGTCTTCGTATATAAATACTTATTGTCTCTATGTATTAGCTACGTGAAAAAAGAGTGTTGCCTTTAGCCGAAATTTGTGCATAATAAAAAATTTAGGAGAAAAAAACTTGATTTTAAGCTTAAAAGCCCCGAATCAACGCCCATTAGAATCAATACACAGATCATAACGGATGATGCATGGTGACGGTTGCTCTTTGGGGCTTTCTTTCGTGGTGAACAAGCGTCGTTCCCCTTGAGCCGCCCTCAACAGCGTGTCCGACCTCCTTTTTTCCTACAAGCGTTTCACTCTAGCCTGTTCTCTATCCTGGGACGACCATCCTATAGTGTTTGTTTGAAGACAAACCCCGTTCTTCGCGCGCGGTTTCAAACTTAAACGTGCGAACTGACGTTCTTCTTTATTTGAAGATTCCCTGAAGTCCCGACAAGTCCCGATATATCGGGACTGTAAGGAACTATGCCATTTTTTATTCGCTCGCTAACTCCCCAGAAAGCTGCGATGAATCGGCTCGCTGTTGCAGTTCACGGCCCTTGTCCGTGAAACAAACCCACCCGCTATGCGGGTAGTCCTTTACTCTCAGAATAATGTTCCGGTATCCAATTGCCAGCCACAAGCGCCTCGTCAATCGGAACATATTTATGAGAACTGCTCTCATAGCCTTGACCGGGATACTTTTCAGACGTGAAGTGCCGGCATTTGGGAGAAGCCTCAGCGGCAAGGGCAGGGAGACTTCACGGTTACGTTGCCTATTCATTGTTGCCCCTTAATACCAAGACGCCATGTCATTTTCCGGTGAGAAATCTTGCGTGGTGGAAATTCAGGTTTGTGTCGAACCGGCCCTTGTGGTATCAGAATTACGGTAGGGCGACTGTACCCACACAGAGAGTGCCAACCCAGTGCGTTGAGGAGGCTATGCCAGCCAATCTGCCGCCAGAGTATTTTGAGGTCGAAAGGCGGTATCGCCAGGCCAAGGCCCCAGAGGAGAAAATCGAGGCCTTGCAGGAAATACTTGCCATTATTCCCAAGCACAAAGGCACGGATAAACTCAGGGCCGATTTCAGGCGTCGCCTCTCCAAGCTGAAGTCTCAGCAGCAGGCAAAAAAGGCAACCAGCAGACGAGACGTGGGTTACCGGATCAACCGCGAAGGTGCCGGACAGATCGTCCTAATCGGTCCTCCGAACGTGGGCAAATCCGCATTGGTGGTGACACTAACCAATGCCACCCCCGAGGTGGCTGATTTTCCCCACACCACGCGGATTCCGACGCCCGGTATGATGCCTTTTGAAAACATCCAAATTCAACTGATTGACACCCCACCAATGACGGAAGAGTACATGGAGCCTTGGCTTCCGGACATCATCCGGAGAGCGGATATGGTCCTGTTGGTGGTGGATGTGAACACGGATCCTGTGCAACATCTGGAAAAAACAGTTGCCTTGCTGGCAGAGAAGCGAATTGCGCCGTTGCGCCAGGCCCATTTGTATGAGGGAAAACAGAGTTGGACTTTCAGGCCTGTACTGGTGGTTGCCAACAAGAACGACAATGCTTCTGCTGAAGAAAACTTTCAAATATTCAAGGCCCTGTTGGAAGATGACTGGCCAGTAGTGGCGGTCTCGGCGACCACCGGGCGCAACTTGGAGGCGTTGAAACGGACGCTGTTTGAACGACTTGACATCATACGGGTTTATACCAAGGCAAGAGGCAAGGCCCCAGAGCACAATGCACCATTTGTTCTCAAGAAAGGGGCTACAGTGGAAGATCTTGCTGGTAAAATCCACCAGGAATTTATAGAGAAATTAAAGTTCGCCAAGGTGTGGGGCAACGGTGTCTACGACGGCCAGATGATTCAAAGGGACTATGTTCTAAAAGATGGAGATGTTGTGGAGCTGCATGTATAAGGATGGACTATTGGAGATTGAAAGTTGACGATTGCCTAGAAGTGATTTCAAAACCTCTTTTCTCGCCGGTTTGGCCATTTTGACAAGTTCTAAGCTCACTCCACTAAAATCGGACACGAAGTGAAGCTCTGCGCTAAACTCGGGCTAAAACCCTCAAATAGTTACGATTGTCACGCTTCGTTTTGCAAAGAACTTGTTAGCAAAATGGCTAACAATGGGCTCTCAATGAGGTTTTGAAATGGCTTCTAGTCCGAACAGACATGAACAGATGCGTTGAAAAATAGAACAAATGTCGATTGAAGCGAACCATCAAACCGTAGCCCAGGGAGGAAAAGACGATGGTCGGAGAAAGGGAAAAGACAGCTTATCCAGTCATCCCTTCAGACAGAGAAGATGACCTGCACAACCTCGATTTTATGGATTCGGCAGACCTGGTGCTATTTGTTGCAGGCAATCAATTTATGGTCATGGAGGAATTGCTTGGTGCCTTTCAACAGGAACACCCCGACGTGAATAGGATCTTCTTCGAAACACTTCCGCCCGGCCTGGAACTAAAACAGATTCTGGCGGGTGGCGCCCTTTTTCGGGACAGAGTCATAGACGTGGTTCCCGATGTTTATGCATCGGTCACCGAGAAGGCCATGGAGCGCCTCGAACAGGTGGGGCTTATTGCAGAGAGTAACTATTTTCTCTACCTTCACAACCGGATTGTCTTCATGGTGCCGCATGGGAATCCTGCTGGGATTGCGTCTGTTACCGATCTCGGACGAGAAGAGGTGCGGATTTCACAGCCGAATCCGGAATACGAAGACATTGCTTATTATATTATCGATATGTATCGGCAGGCAGGCGGTGAGAGCCTTGTTCATCGCATTATGGAGGAAAAACGGGCCGAAGGAACAACCATTCTGACCGTCGTGCACCACAGGGAGACACCATTGAGGATCGTGAAGGGCGCGGTTGATGTGGGGCCGGTATGGGCCACGGAAGTTATACATGCGCAACAGGGCAATCTTTTGGTGGATATGGTCGAACCCGGGGAAGGCTTTGATCAGAGGGAAAAGATAAATTATTATATCTGCCGACTAAAGACAGCTACCCATCCTGAGAATGCTGAAAAATTCCTTGATTTTATAAAGTCTCCTCAGGCCCAGGAGATCTATGCGTCGTTCGGCTTTGTTCCGCATTTTAATACTTCTGCCCAATAATCGCTGCGACTCAGGGGTTTTGCCCGGTTTGGTGCAGCAGCGTGACGGGTTGGAGACAGAGGGCTCAGGGCGCCGAGTACTAGACTGATTGTCAAAAACATGTTCCGTTTGCTCGCAAGTCGTTGATGATTGAAAATATTATTTGGCGAACGACATTGTGCAATTTTGGAGAAGATTTTTGAATGTGACTGGCGTTTAAAATTGCAAGCTGTCTGAGGGC
>JBFEUB010000031.1:0-22457 GCA_041547605.1 Desulfobacteria bacterium | reverse complement strand
GCCACCCCCACTAAAAATAATCAAAGATATGAAATACGAATGATAAGTTTTTCGGCCTCCGATTTTGAGACCTTGTATGGCAGTATCTTTAATCTCTCCTAATGCGTGACAAATTGAAAGTGTTTGTTCCGGGCCAAGTCAGCCGTATCAAGATGTGGGTCCCCGGCGTTGACCTCAGCCATGTGATGGGATGGTGAAATTGGATGGCAACAATATTATCTGGAGTATCCGGAGCCTTTCAAGCTATTTGTTCTTTGCTTTCTTTCACTCTCCCGACGCTTGCGACGGCGGCATTCACTCGGTTTTTCATAGCTCCTCTTGGCTTTCAGTTGTCGGAAAAGGCCATCCTTCTGCAACTTCTTTTTCAGCACTCTCATGGCCTGCTCAAGGTCATTATGAAAGACTGTAACTTCTAGGTTACTAAACTGCCCCAAACCCATCTCCCCTTGCTTTCGGCACGTGAGATTGGTATAAAAGATCCAGAACCCCGGATATTGGTCGGCTATGCGTTTAGCATCACCCTACTATGTCTATGTCAAAGCGGCGCTTACCAGGAGCGCCGCCCACCACCTCTACCTCCTTCACTTCGTCCCCGTCCGCCCCGGCTTCCCCGACCTCTGCCTCCTCCACCTCGACGCCCTTGGGGGCGAGGACGTGCCTCATTAACGTTAAGGGCTCGCCCTTTCAATGCCTTGTCGCTCAGGCCAGCGATCGCCGATTCCCCTTCAGTGTGGGCGGGCATCTCAACGAATCCGAATCCTCTTGATTCGCCAGTGTACCTGTCCGTAATGATCTTGACGGATGCCACTTGCCCGAAGGCTTCAAACGCTTGTCGTAAATCCTCTTCGGTCACATCGCGTGACAGATTGCCCACATAAATATTCATTCTTCCCCCTCTTTATGTTAAGCAATTGAACTGGGGCCGGTCTTAACTCCAAAGATCTTAATCCATGTAATTGGCAGGCAGAAAAACAGACCCCTAAAGTATGATTACTGAGTTATCACTGTCTCCATAAGGACTTTTCACGTACCTGTCGGCGTTCCAGTCATTTTCCCATCTAGATTCATCGATTAAATAGCGAAACTGATACGACCTTCCAGGCTCAAGCTCAAGCATAATGGCGTAGTCCCCACTTCTCAACTTTTTCATGGGATTAGCGTGGATCCCCCAATCATTGAAATCGCCGACAATACATACACTCTTTGCATCATTGGCAGCAATCTTGGGCAGCCTAAATGTGACCTTACATACGTTTCTGCTTTTGAGATATTCTTTCTTTATGCCAGTGTTCATGGAAGTTTCCCCCTTTAATGCCGCTTTCTTCGTAGTCGTCCTTCTTCCCTTAGTTTTGGCTATTTTAGACGTAGCCTGGCCTTTCTGTCGTTTTGTCATTTCTTATCTCCTCTCGTCTAATGGGTATAAAGGGGACAGAGTTTCCTTGATTATCGAATTGACTATGCGAAAAAGGAACGTAACTGTCAAGGAGAAAGGGATCTCGGCGTATGGCGTTTTGGGTTGGGCGGTTGCGTGACATGCCCAGACCCCGACATATGTTCATCTTCAGCATTTTGTGGTCCGATTGTCCAGGTGAAAATCCATTATTTAGAAGGGTAAAGTCCGATTATCCCAAAAGGGAAGATATCAGACACACATCACAGGATTTGCGGACTGATCAGAATCGAATATTGTATGGCAGTATCTTAAAGTGGGGTCGATTCAAGAGCAGTGGGAGAAACAGTAAGTCTACAGACAGAATGTGTGATCGACTATCTAAAACGGCATCTGGATGCGCTGGGCATTTCCCCCTTCGTCTTTTATGGAGAGCAAAACTCTCTCCAGGTGCACTCATCCTTTTCACAGGTTGGGTAGTTTCCCAATGCTTCTAATAAGTCACCCGGTCGCATGTCTAGGGCCCGGACAGCAATCTTTAGAACAGGTCGGGGGCACTTCAGGGGAAGCGTATCTGATATTTCCACGGCCATGATTATCTCCTTACTTGAGATTGCGTCATTTCCGCCGGTATTACATTCCTATCATCTATCTCCCCAGAAACCCTCAGCAGGGCTACATCGACAAAAGATAGGATCTGAGATTTGCCTTCATGTCTTTGATGCCAAATTTATTTCTGATGCTTTGCCTATGAGACTCGATTGTTCTCTTCGATGAATTTAACAACTCAGCTATCTCCATGGTGTTTTTGCCCTCTCTTATAAGCTGTGCTACCTGAATTTCTTTCGGGGTCAAAACAGAGTATTCGGAAGATAACTGGTGAACGAATGGTGAAACAATATCATTGAGATTGGACTGGAGTATCCTTAGATAGGTCATCTGCTTCGTATCTAAGCCTGGCTTCTTTAATTTTTCTATGTATGGCACAACCAGTTCTTTGACGTTTGACAATACCCTTTCTTCAAGGTCTCGCCTCGTCTTATCACTTTGTGATAGCAAAGCCCTTAACGCACGATTTATCTCCCGAAGTTCCTTCGTTTGAGATTTCAACGCGGCGTGCTTGTCTCTCAGCTGCTCCTCTACCTCCTTGAGAGTAGCGACTCGTTTCTCCAGCCTTTTTACCTGTTGAGCCAGTTGATTATGCGTTGGTCTTTTGGCCATTTGTTCAGTCCTCCATTTACTAGGCGACGACAGTCTTGGACGCATTCTCTTAGCAGCTTTGATTACTGCACTGCAACAGCGAGCGCCAACCCTGTAGGTTGCTACAGGGTTGGCGAGCGAATCTGAAAATGGAACCTTTCCTTACAGTCGCTGCGAAGCACTGCCGTCAGGCAGAACATTCCCTGCAGCTTGCTTGCTGCAGGGAGCTTCAATTTTGGCTGCTTGAATTAAGTAAGGAATCACAGGGTATGGTTCTAAAGGCTTAAAAGAGGAGAGAGAGGTTTTGTATGTAAGTTGGTGGGGAGTATCTTCCTCCACTGAAACAAATCGAGTCCAAATGCACATGATTGTGGCAGTCGATAAGGAATCTAGTAGAAATAATGACCAAGCCCTTTTCCTCTTGCCTCCTCTTTCCGCCATCCCTCTTATAAAACGCTTGTGCGTCCAAACTGAGCATCTTTTCGAAGTTGCAGAACTCACACCCTGGGTCATGGCAGCGCTCGTGGTATTTTCCGTTTACTCTTGTTTCTAGTGCCCCGGGGGCGCAAGCAGGGGATTCCTCGTCGCAGAAGCACGCATTAGGTAGGCTGAAGGCAATAAAAGTAGCGAGACATAAATAGGGGCCAAGTAGGATATGGAAAACCTTTCGACTTAACCTAACCATTATAAGACATTCAATTCGTCGGGTGAATAGTTGTGAAGGAAAATTGAAACGAAGGAAAGCATTGTATAAACCCCTCCCTATTTATCCCTGCATCTCACCAAAATCAAAATTCAATTGGGCGAAATGCCAATTTTTGTTCTATGGGATCTCTACCTAACACATTACTAAAAAATACCGTGGTAAACTCGGTAAAGTCGGATTAAGGGTAAGCCCACCGAAAGGCTGTGGCCGAGTCCCAGTGTTGATATCTTCCCATTATCTTTCCTGTGCAAGGACTCAAGATATCAAAACCATATCATAACATTTTTTGGTGGACCGGAATTGCCTCAGCGCGACTTTTTTCTTTTTAGGCTGCACCTTTCACCTAACCGGCTCATTCATTTTGCTCAGCAGGAGTCAACCTATTGAGAGACGTATCCAAAGGTCACGCTCCTCAGTATCCCATGTCAGGTCCAGACCCCACCCTTTCATTTAAACGACTATGTTCGGTGGGTCGTTTGTCAAAGGTGTAGGTTTGACACCTTATTTTTTTGCCTTATTTTTTGCAAAATCGAATTTCCTATCAGTCAATGTAGACTTCAGCTTCAGTATAAACTGTTTTTCTTTTCACTGTGTCCAACGGCGTATCGCAAGATTCATAAGTATCTGTCGGAATACCCGAGAAATAATCATCATATGTTTCAACAGAAAAATGGTTGATCGTGCCAGTAGTTTTCGTTAGCCCATCGTAAACACTGAGAAACCCATTGTACCAACAACCGGGCTCTAAATAAGGTGCCAGTTCCGTCACGTCCATCACCATTTTGTTGTCAGCAAAAGGCACCCTGCCGCCATCGATATACATATCAAACTGTTTTTCAGCTATAGGCGAAGAGGCCGGGCCCATTCCAACATTGGTATTGCATTCTCCTCTCATGTCGTGACTAATTTCAAAAACAGCGATCATTTCAGGATTGTAATTCTGAATATTTAGATAACAGTGGGCTTTCTCTATGCGAGTCTTCAAACACTCATATGAAATCCAATAAAAACCGTCATCGATATTTTCCCAGCCACCAATCCCCCATGAATTAGCGACCTTAAACGCGCCATACTTGGTTATGCCACCTTCGATATACGGGCCAAAATCGTCATCGTATCCGACGATGGTGTTGGTATGGTTCGTACTGGTAGTGGTGTAAATATCAGATGTCCAGAGATCTTCGCTGCTCAATAGCTCGTATTTATTGGCGTTAACGCCAATAATTGCCAAGTTTGGGCTCCCAATGAAATTTTTCAGATCGATAATTCCTTCATCAGTTGTTAAATCTATGAAAAAATAATGTTCGTTCCGATAAGCCGGCGCTTCGCGCCAGGCGGTTTCTGAGGGCCATGTGGTTGAATCGTAGGATTTGTAAGGCATGTTTGTCCAGCTTGCGGCCCCAATATCAGCCATAAGGTCGATGGCGTTCCAATACCACGAGCCATTGTCTTTTCCACCGTTGATCAGATGATAAACGAAATCCGGACTGAATATTGTATCTGCAGAAAGATCCCAGCCATGTTCTTTCGCCTCCTGAAATGTTTTGGTATAATAAGTTGTTGCCCAACAGGTACATGAACCTTCGGCGCCTTGATTGCCGATGGCTGGAAACCAGGGGGTTTCCGAATTGTCGACTGCTATGGGAGTCTCTGTCATAGTAAACTCCATTTTGTCCGCCACAACAGGCATTTCTTTAATCTGCTTCCATTGTTCCTCAGTTGGAGGTCTGAGACCTGTTCCATGACCGTTAATCTTCAGATTGTAATTCTTGCCGTGTTCATAAAAACCGGCTGTATTCCTAAAAGAATTGTATTCATCTTCTGTCATTATCCTCCTCGTAACTTTCACGTCTTGTGCCAGAAGATTTGTGCACAACAGAATAGATACAATTAGTGATAAGGCTAAACTCGGTATTGAAAAATATCTCATGTATTCGCTCCCATATATTGTTTAGTCATTTAATACTTGTGGCCTCGTGAAAAGTTTTGCTCTCGCAGCGAACAAAATGTATCTTCTCCGAGAGCATGAGAATTGACAAAAACAAAAACCACTTTACAGTTAACTCGGCGAAGGCCATAGAGGTCTGCAGATTTCTATTGGCATGCGCCATCTACACAACTCATCCCAATCGAAGAGCAATCGTAGTCATAATAATCATGGAGCTTATCGGTGATACAATAGTACTCGCGGACAATTGTTTCATTTACACAATAGTCTGTTTCACTGTATGGAACGCCTTGATAATAGCCAGACACAGTTCCTCGGAAGGTCGGGATGTCTCCTCCGTCCGTATCGTTGCATGAATTGGGATATCCGCAGTCCTCCGGACAATTTTCCTGCGTTTCTCCGCCTTCACAGACAGTGTCAAGGCAGTTGGTCTCGTCATGATCTGTTGGTCCGCTGCAACCAGCATCGTCAAGATCCACCACGCCGTCGCCATCATTGTCCACACCATCACTACACTCAGGGGGACCACAGTCTAAGGCACAATCGGCCGGGGTTTCTCCTCCTTCGCACACCCCGTCTCCGCAGTCAGTTTCATCATTGTCTGATGCGGTTCCGTCACAACCCGAGTCTTCAGAATCGACCTTGCCATCTCCGTCATTATCGACACCGTCACTGCACTCGATCCAGGGGCAACCATGCACATCAGGGTTTGAATCATCGCAGTCTTTCACATCGCCACAGGTTTGAGGACATGTAACTGGCTTCGTTTCTGATATCCCCCAATTGCAGTACCCGTCTGCGTCGTCATCAACACAGTTTATTTCATAAACTCCCACCGCTGTATCGACGGGACCAGTCACTGCAAACACGCTGTCCAATTCATCCATGGGTGTGGTGTAAGCATCTTCAATTTTGAGGAAGATTTTACAAAAGCCGGCTTCTCCCCAATCGGTTCCCCAGCTGTTTTTAAACAGCCAATATGTTTGCCCGATATACTTGCTATTTGAACCGACAATCTTATTCTTGCTTGGCGTTTTCCCAAAATAGATGAGGTCGCCCTCATTGATTCCCCCGTATCCGACCAGCTGCATAACATGCCACCAGTAATACAAGGAGCCACCGACCGCTCCTCTTTCTATGATAAACCGCTTCAATTCCTCGACACTAAATAGCGAATGTAGACCCGTCTGGCCCCCTATTTTCACTGTTTCGTTCGGATTGGTGCATTTGTTCTCACAGGGCAGATCCGATGCCTCATAAGGGAAGCACACTTCGTCCACAACGCCCGTGTCTCGAATATACCTTGCTGCGATTCCGTAATAACCTCCATCATCGCAGTTACCGCCGTCACTGCATGACAAAACTTCCTGTTCCGACAGATCCATATCCAGATGCTGATTGTAAAAAAGATTAACAAGGGTTTCCGTGGCAGCTACTGCGGCAAAGGCCCAACAGCTGCCGCATTGTCCCTGGTCTTTTACCGCTGTCACCCAGTTCTGACCATGTACGTTCCTCCAGTCCCACGTCGTTGGCAAATCCGACAATGGTTCACTGGCTTCAAATACAGTTCCAGCCGTTGTCTCAAGTTCGAATATGCCTCCCACATAGTATTCAAAACCCTGTAGGTTCGGTAATGCCCCACGTGCTTTTACATAAACGGGAAAAAGATTCTTTTTCTCTTGGTAACGCAATTTCGAGACAGACGTTTCCCCGGCAACCCAATGAAGCTTCCTTTCATTGATCTTATTAATCTTATTTTGATCCTGCTCCTTTTTGATGGTCTGGCTATAAGGGGCCACACCCCTTGATTTTACCTGAGCATCCAGTTTCTCGTAGGAATCAATGTAGTCAATGGACCGTATTTCGATCGCAGCATCTTGTACCTGGATTCTCAATGCACCCGGCTCAATGCCGTCCAGCGCGCATGTTTCTTCACAGAAGTTGGTGACCAAAATTGAACCCATATCGGATATACGAGGATACCCCTCATAAACAAGATATTCGCGTTCTCCTGAAACCAATATCACCCTAACTAAGCTGTTAGGTGATTTCAGGTTGACCCTTGCAGTTATTGACAAGCCATAGATCCTGCCGATGTCATCAAGGGGGATTATTGCATCACGTGTCGTTTCAATTGAAATAGCTTTGCTCAAACTAGTGACTGGGGAGGATATGGCCGGAGAAAACATGGGCACCTGCTGCATTTGGACTACATTGCTATCAGCCCAAGCTACATGCCCCCCTTTATTACTGCGTTGAGTCGCCAATATATGGCAAGAATCAAATAAGTCGTAATAAGAAATGTAAGGGGCTATTAGGATGAAGACCACCAGAAACAAACAACTATTCACATATTTCATCTTGACCACCTTTCCTCCCAAGCCTCCCTTATTATATTTTCTGGATTTTGTTGTCTTTCCGGGATCTATAATTCTTGTCCCCCTTCGAGCCCTATTCCAATAATTTGACTCAAAAGTTCAATTCACTATAGGGAAGCATTTTTGGCCCGGCAATGCGTTGACATCTCCCCAGTATGGTATCCTAGCATAGTGGCGGTAAGGGGTAAATGGGCACAGCGACCCATTTATATATAGGCGGAATCGCCTAAATAAATGTGAGGGGTTTTTGAAAGGAAATGACCTTAGTAAGTAATCGAGGTGCAACCCTCGCGGATGGCATATTTTGTAAGCTCGGCGATGGGCTTTTCCAGTCTTACTACCGCGGCTGGAGTTTCATTTTGTCCTGGGATGAAAAAAATTACACAGCCGAAATAACCTTCTTCACTTCCGAGCCATTTTGGCTCCATGTCGTAGTCACCATGCAGCCAAATTCGATCCCCTACTGTCAGCCCGTCATTCATCAGCTTCTGCAACAGTCATTATGCGAAAATCCGTCTACTACAACAACCGCTAAGCAATGTTACACAGTATTTTGGTGCCTGTTCACCTTGATCGATGGATAGAGAGCACTTCCCATATGTGTAATAGCCACAGAATCAGGATTATAGACTCGTATCATATAATTACCTCATATGGAATTACTATAAGCGCAGAGCTGCACACGGCAACCACAACATGGACACGGGAAAGGCAGGGCCAATATGACCCTGCCCTCATTCTTTGACAAATCAATAGGATTATTCGCTACTCCATGAGTCTCCCGCCGGGGAGTCTATAATCGTAAATTTCGTATTCAGTTTCTGTCCCAATCAAAGCTTCTATCTCGCCCTGAACTTGTTTTCTTTCTTCACTTGCTGCCCATTCCTGCCAATCGTCAATCATCTGCCAAGTGCTAATGACTAGGTACTCGTTAGGCTTATCCACTCTGTTCAATGTTGCTCCCGATATGTAGCCTGGTCGTTCCATGGAAAGGCGTCTCAATTTTCTGAAAAGAGGTATAACTTCTTTCACCTTGTCAACTGGTACAGTCCGTTTAATTAGAATTACAACAGCCATCTTGCCCTCCTGAGAAATAGGACCGGGATATTGGATTCAAGATCTATGGTTATGAATCTCCCCCGATCAGTGTGAAGAGTAAATGGCAGAACTGTAAACTGCCTGAGAAACTGGGAGATTTTCAAGCTCACTTCCCAATACCATGACTTTTGAAAATGTTGAGATATCAAAACCAAATCAAAATCGCACCTGTCTCTACGAGAAACGTATTCTTGATGTTCAGTTCATGGCATTTTTAGTCGGGTTTGTTTCTTGGGCTTGCATACCTACCCATATCGGCCATGAAGCTGCCCATGCGCTTCAGGAAATGATCGAGCGTCTTATTGGTTTGCCTAACCTGAAGTTGTAGTGCCAAGACTAACACCAAAATGAACATAACAATCAACAACGTGATGGTATTCATGACTATCCTCCGATTAGCGACGTGGCAATCGTGTCCCAGCGTCTTGACAAGGCAAACAAAGTCCTATTTTAGTGAGGTAGCATTTCTATCCTACGTTTGGGCATCAGTGTTTCACTTTCCTTCCGGAAAGTATTCTCTCTCGCTGATGTGAGATTTCAAGACTTGATCAACCCTTTTACGCCATTTAACAATCTCGATCCGCAATGCCACAATTACCAACAAAAGGATTAAAACGCTGATCAACAAAAGGGTTTCCACGACCAAACCTCCTAAAAAAACATAATTTAGAGATGGCAATCCTATTCTGAGGAGAGTCTTGGAGTTGTTTCTTAAGCCTTTTTCGTACTAATTGAGGGCTTCTTTTAGGAACTGACTCTTCACGTACTAAGCAGCACCCTCCCGCATTCGGACGCGAATCACAAACAATACGGGACAATTTTCATCCTTACATGATGCGTCAGTAACCGAACACTGGAGATCCTGCCTGTGTGGGCATTGCTGGCTCAGTTTTTCCCAATCGCGTGTGTCCAGTGTTCCTGGATTGATATTATTTGTTCCGGGGGGTTCGCACTTCATTGTGTTTACGTATACCGGACAAAGGATGGAGAATCAATCAGTTTCAAGCAGAAAAAATCAAAATAGACAGAAAACAGGCTGATTAATGAGTGTAACCGTCAGGAGAGCAATGCCGAGGAATTAACAATATTTTTTGTCTAATTTCCAAAACAACACTCTTTTTTACACCCAAAATACGCAATAAAAATCAAGCATTATTTCATGGGGATCGAAAGGTCTTGACTATTTCATGCAGAATGCTGGAGCCTTCACACACCACGGGATTTTTATTTTGGCTGTGAGGCAGAAAATGAACCTAATGCGTAAGGCGGAAAGACCCCTGGAGGCCATATTATTGCACAGAAAGGGCAAAGTGAGCAATGAGAAACGGCAAAAAATAAGGCCAAGAGGTTCTCTTTTGGCTGTCGTGAAGATGGAGGCGACCTTATGGCCTTATATAGACTGAGGGAAATCCAGGACTTAAAGCCTGTTTACCGAACATGCATAATTAAATTCTCACTCATTGGCGTTGGCTTCAGCCTGCATTTTTGAGCGGTACACGGTTCTGAGGTGAGATTGCACCGCCATGTATTACATGGCGGTCTCAGGATCATGTATCGGTGAGGACATTTGTCAGACGTGCTCAGTACTTTTATTGCCCACCTCGTTTGCTCTGTTCTCATGGCCTTTTCCACTTCGTGCATATGTGCTCAAGATCCTATGCAACTGACTATTTTAGTTATTTAATAATAAACTTGATGAAACATTCTATACAGAGCAACCCTGATTTTGGGGACATGAGATACTATTTTCTCGCAGAAATGATACTGAACGATATTCATGGTAACCCTAACAGAAAGGGGATAATGAGGAGTGGCCTTAGGGCCAGGGGAAGAGTGTAAGGGGATAGAGGGGCTTCCCCCGGTCCTATGGCAAATATGAAAGATGCGGGGGAAATCCGAGATCAGGGTCGGTGTCTCATCCTACAACGTCTTATAGGTGCGGTGAGAGAAATTCTCGCCACAGCCCTCAGATTTCTCTATCACTCCGAAGGGCAAGCACGCCGCGCCCACCTATAAGAGGTATGCGGCCGGGCTTGATTCGGAGCTTCAATTCCTTAATTGAATTCCTTAATCGGACACCTGCCCATAAACCTCAATAGGGGAGAACACTATTTTCCTTCCATCAAAGAAATTCTCAGGGAGTGTTTGGAGCAGAAAAAAAGAAAACTCAGGTTCTCTTTTGGGTATTTGAAAATGGGAAGTGGGGAGAGAACCCTATGGCCTTATTTGTGCTGTGGGAGCTTATCTTTAACAAACTTCAGTATTCGCGTGAGGACATGCGAGCAACCAGAATCAGCACACCCAACATCCCAATACCGGTCACGAAAACGATGAGATCGGCAATGGCAAATATTTGCATAAAATCCGTCAATAGGGCCATGAAAAAACCTCGCCGTTTAGGGTCTATCAGAGTTGACCGAGATTATTTTAATCAGGAATTTGACGGAACAATATACAGAGCAACCCTAATTTCTGCAGGGTAAAACACTATTTCTTTGAAAGGAAATTACTACGGAAAACCCAAAAGCAGAAAGGCGGTGATTCTGTCCCACTCAGGCAGGGGTGGACGGATACGTACAAGGCTGGTGTTATTTCTTTAGTTTCTTGCCTATGTATACACGAAGGGGGCATTCACAAAGAAACATACCACCAAAAGACAGTGAAAACGGGCAATCATTGGGACGTTCTTCTAAGCACTCAAGGAATGTTTCCAGTCCAGTATCTTGTGCTTCGCAGATGTTCTCAAATCCCCTGACATGGCACTTGAAATTCTTGGGGCAATGTAGGTCGCCTATGGCTTTTCTCAGCCTTTTTTCAAGTTCTTGTCTCATAAGGAACCCCTTCGGCAATGCTGGGCGGCTGGGAGATTGTTTGTCACTACCCCAAAAAACGTCCCCAGGAACTGGAGGACATATCATGGGAAGGTGGGGTATATCACCTTATGGGTTATCTCGCAACCCCCAGGGAGGAAGGAGTATAATGAATGAAGGGTTGACAGGCAAAGGTCACAGTGACCAACACCCTCATCCAATCGAGAAATTAAGCATAAAGTAGGTAAAATCAAGGATAACGAGCAAGAAAAGAGGCTATGCAATGGACCAAACCGTCAGGCAAAAGGTGAAAGGAGGTGATCTGAATGGCAAGGGCGTAATGGACATATACGGGCAGCCGTTCAAAAAAATCAATGCCTCAGCTACCAGCAAGATAGAAAGGGCAGTTTTTGGAGACAAAGAAGATTATGGTAGTGATTTGGTGGCAACCGGGGAGGGCAGGAGATTTGTGATGCATAACTCTTTGATTTTGTAGGCGTACCTGGAGGGATTCGACCCCCCGACCTACGGATTAGAAGGGATTTTCCGAGGGTGTTGGAAGCTGGAAAGAGGAAAGGCCACACAGGGGGGGTCCCTCTCGGCTTGTCCGGGCTAGAGCAGGGGTAGAAAGAGACCCTATAGTGGCCTTAATTGTGCCAATGGTCCGGGTTCAGGGGCGTTTTCTAAATCTCGCGATTCCTGGTTTTGGATTCGACAGAAGGATTCCGCGCGAGTATTTCACCTTATGTGCACACCTTGGACACTTTAGACAATTCTGTGTCTTTTTCATTCGGCTATAACACTTGGGACAAGCGACTAGGCTGGTAAGCCGTACGCTACTCCTTATATGTGACTTTTCCATATGGTGACCCTATGTTGTTTTTGACCAGCATGCTCCCCGGACACGCAGTGCTGCCGCAGGGCAGAACACCCGCCCGGAAGGGCGGGGAGGTTCACTTTTTCTTTCATTTTACATTTTATCAAAAAGTTGACGGTGAACTCCATACAGGGCAACCCTGATTTTTTGCATTTGAAATACTATTTTCTTGCGGAAATGATGCTGAACGGTACTGATGGAAACCCTTACAGAAGGGGGTAAAGGCAAGTGTTGGGGCAGGAGGGAAGTCTGTCTTGCGGGTTCCCTTGGATGTCTTCGTGGGGACAGTAGGGCTTCCCCCGTTCCTATGGAAAATATAAAAGATGCAGCAGTCGATGCCTATAAGGTAAGCAGCTTATTTTTCAATAAAAAACTACGCAGACCGAAGATGGCATTAAGGGTTAATGAACAAGGAGGTAAATAGAAAACCGGTTGGCTTTGTAAGGGTTAAGGGAACTGTGGGGTTGAGAGGCTTCCCCCCATGTCTCGTTTTCATTCACGGTGAAAACTTTCCCTACCTCTCAACCCCAGCCGCTGTTATCGGATAAGACCTCGTAGTGACCTTATTGTATAGTCGAAAATGTGAATAGAGGCAATATGGGTCAATACTAATTTTATACTTACAGGATACTAATTTGTTGATGGCAAACATACGGGTGGAATGTTAAAAGAACTTTTTATAAAATACGGATTTTCATTCCGTAGTTTTACATTGAGAACAGACAGGGGATGATTTTATCCCATTCAGGCAAAGGTAACGCCCAGGCCCTGTAGAGGCCGTTGTCTTGGCAGGAAGGGGAAGAAGGGAGTAGAACCAAAGAAAGGGCAAAATAAAAGGCCACAGGATCTCCCCCTCCCTTTGGGTGCCTGAGGAGAGGACCCGGAGGAAGGAGAAAAATCCCATGGTCCGGTATGAGGGGGGGTATTTAGGGTCGTTTTTGTCTTCTCTGATTGCGATTCCGGGAGAACTCTGACGCAAACAAGTAAAGAACCAAAATCAGAAAACCACTGACTAGGATTTCAGTGACATCATGTTGAAAAAAGATCAACTAAAAAACCCGACTCTCCCAACCGACAAGTAAAGAGGAATTATCAAAACATCGTTAGGCGTTTTTTTTCTTAACCTTCAGAATATTGCCAAAAATGCTCTTTCGTGATACGAGGCAGTAAGATTCCAAAACTATGTGCCCCCAATTTAGAGGGTTCTATGAACTCAATGCCAAGACCCCGTTTCTTTCAGAGAGATGGGGTTTTGTGGTGTTGAAGGTTGCATGTTTATATCGAGAAACCCTTGCTCTGGAGTCATGCGGTGACAAGGAGAGAAGAAAGCAACGATAATGGAGCTGAGTCTAATTGAACGCTGGGCTTTGGGATTTGCTGTTGTGTCTCTTGGCATGGGCTATTTTATTATTGAGTATGGCCTTGGCTTGCTTCGTCAGTATATTGTAAAACAAAAAAGTCTTGGTCATGCTGGAGTCCCAACTCCTCTTGTTGGTGTTGTTGAACGTTTATTCTTCACGCCTGCCGTTGCTTTTTATGGTGGGTGGGTTTTGGCTGTGATGATAGCTTGGGTTGCTCTCAAAATGAAGATCACTTGAGGTGAAGTAAACAGGCCACTAAAAGACAATTGGTTGCCCTATCCCTCTACAAGCCTACTCGGAAGTCTTGCATCAATGTTTTTCGCTTTGGTTGGTGGCTTAATATGCAGAGGGTGAAGAATAATGACCTGGAAACGAAAAGTGGCTATAACTGAATACCAAGACTTCTTTTCTCGTTTGGAAAGGTGGGGTTTTGATATGGTTTTCATATCTTGACATTTCAAAAACCCAAGATAATGGGAAGTAAGAATAAAATGGGATCATACGCTGCTATTTGCCGAAAAGCCCCTTGAAGTTGTCCGTCACTTCTTCCATTTCTCTCTTAGCACTCTCCTCAGCTGATTGCAGTTCCCTCTTCGCACCCTTCTCGATTTCTGATCCTATCGCTCTGAGTCCCTGATTCAGGACGTCGGAAACAGCGGGAGAAGTGATCGCGTTGTATAAGGCTTCCAATATTTCCTCAAATGCCTTGGCAGGAGACACGCCACCCTTTTTCGTTCCTATATCCTTGATATGGATGTCTGGCAGTGGGGCGCTTATACTTTTTCCGCCGAGCATGGACGTAGCTAGGTTCACCTTTCCATCCCTTAACACAAAGTCTCTGATCAGAATTTTCTTGCTCTCGGTTTCTTTATCAGCCTGCTTCTTCGACGGCTCTTCTGTCCCTACAACATCTTCTATGTTGTTCAAAATGCTTTTGAAGTTGTCTGTTCCCCGTACTTTTTCATAGGTTATTTGAGGCCCGACTACCTCAATCTTTTCAATGATGACGGTCTCTCCCGTGACGGAGGCTTCATCCACGTTCACATAGATTGATCCGACTTTAACTGCATCTGGTGACTTGAACCCCTTGGGATTGCCCAGATAAAAGTCCTTCAGCTTAGCCTCAGTGGAAAATATGGAAACGTCCACATCTTCCAGGTGTACTTCCGTTTTTGTCAGTCTTGGCCCGTATGTGTTGACCGCCTTCTTGATCATAGGACCAAGGTTCGAGATTCCTATAACCAAAACGATGATCACGATAATTGCAAACCCAACGCCTATTAAGAGCCATTTTTTCACTGGTCACTTTCCTTTCTATCTTGCAGATTCTTAATAACTTTCCGGTTATCATTTAGCCGAAAGAGGAAATATTTCCAACAAAAAATCGCAATCAGTGCCAACAAGAATCTTCATTTGTCAGCCCCGACCTTCAATGTTGCTTTGCAGCGTTTTAGGCCGATGCATTGACGGAACTTACAATATCATTACATATATTCAACAAAGCCTTTCTATTGGCAGGTATAGATAATGGGAAGAGCAGTCTTTGGTTTTGGACTGAGGGCGCCAGAGACAACATGTTGTGTTTAATGTCCACCTTCCTGTAGCCCCGCAGTATCTCTTTGGGTTTCCCGTTTACATGTCGTAAAAGAACCTGACACCTTTGGGCGCTCCGCTCTGTTCCAGCCCTGCTATTCCATTTAATTGATGACAGTTATATCAATAAGTTGACCATCTTTTCCATGAGCTTCTTCCTTGGTACACTGTTTGCCATGCTAATTACAAATACCGTTTGGTGGTCCGCGGTTCATGCACAAGATATTTTTGTTAGAGGGAAAGGCCGAACACTTTTTTGACGATTGGTGCCAGAATTTGCGCCGCAGGAAGGAGAGACAGCCATAATAAGGACAGGTCTTGTCACATTGATGGGGTTTCTAACCATCCTGATCCCCTTGATGGGAGCTCCGACAGTCCATTCCCAGGCATCATTGAGGTATAGTTGCTCTGCCCAGGTTTTTGAAGCCTTTGAAACCGAAAGGATACTCGCCTTCAGAGAAGCCACTGGAATAAACGTGGAACTCTATATCTGCTCCTCTGTTGCCGCTGTGAATCGCCTAATGAACGACTTAAGTGATATTGCCAGCACCTCCCAAAAGCTCATCTATCCTCCCCAGGAACACGGATACGTGGTAACAACTTTCTGTAAAGACCCTCTGGCTGTCATCGTCAACGCGCAATGTCCGGTGGCGGATATCTCTGAGAAACAGCTCCAGGGCATTTTCAGTAGAAAGGTCCGCAGCTGGGAGGAACTGGGAGGCCCTGATAAGCCAATCTTGTTAGTGGTTCCCGGGATGAACACGGCTGCTTACTTGAACTTTGAACGCCAGGTTATGACCAGAGGATTAATAAAAAATGACATCATGACATTCACATCCACTCAGGTCGTCGATTTGGTCAAACGCTTCCCATGGTCGATATCTTTCATAACGCGAGGAGCTGTCGTTAGTCAGTTTGCCGTGAGAACCTTGAAAATAAACGGTCTTGGGACAAGTGATAGGAGCTATCCTTATCATCAGGAGTTTTCGTTTGTTACCAAAGGATCACCGGTTGGCCCTTCAAAAGCTTTCGTTGATTTTGCATTATCAGAAAGCGGAATCGCAATCATCAAAAGGCGAGGCATGACACCCGTTCTGCCATGAACATCTAAATCATTTCCGAACTTATCACGCTGTACAAATACGGAGGCGGGCCAGTCCCTATCTCTAAATACCGTTTCAGAATCAATAGTCCGGCGAGGCCACGGCTATTGCTTCCAGCCTGAATTTTCGGCCAAGCAGCCTTCCTTTACCAGAATCTGCCCCACCGTTTGACGAAACTTATCATATGAGTTAGAAACCTTTGATAGAACCGCCCCGTATGTGGGCATCAATAATGGGAAGATATGTTGAACTTCCGGGTATGAGGATCATCACAAGATCTGGGGGTCTATTTGATTTGGCAAGAAGGGAGCTGTGTTAATCTTGTCCGACGAGTCGCCATATGTTAGTCTCGACCCCTCTGTTTGCGATGAGGGTGTTAATGAAACCACTGATTCCAAAGAACATGGAGGAACCTCATGAATAGGGTATTAAAATGGATCACCCTTATGATCACTTTCTTTCTGCTTACCAATGTCCCTGCACCATATGATGCTTTGGCTGATCGCGATGAGCACGAACAAAAGGGTTGGCATCAAAAGATTTTCGACTGGGATGAAGACGATGACAATGATAATCATCATTCAGAACGCAAGGACTCGAAGCATCATAGCGAACATTATCTAAAAGCGTTAGACAACGCAGCATACAAAGAGGCGTGCGGGGCTTGCCATTTCCCCTATCAGCCCGGGTTGCTGCCTTCCGGTTCATGGGAAAAGATCCTTGCTGGACCTGAGGACCATTTTGGCGAGGTGTTAGAGCTTGATCCAGAGTCGAAGAAGGTGATTGCTCAATACCTCAAAGCGAACGCTGCGGAGCATTCCTCTGCGAAACGGGCGGTCAGCTTGGGCGGCCGGACACCGCTCAGGGTTACCGAAATTCCGTATATTCAGCGAAAGCACCATGAGGTTTCTGCCGCTGTATTGAAGCGGAAATCTATTTGTTCACTCTCCAACTGCTCGGCCTGCCACACTACTGCTGAAAAGGGAATCTACGAAGATGATTATGTAGTGATCCCGCGTTGACCGGATCTATCAGCAATCATCATCTGAAGAGATGAACTAGGAAAGAAGCTTTTTTTACACTCGGCGATGCCGGTAAATAAGCCGACGAATGTCAGGTGAGGAGCGTTTATGGCAAAAGGAGTGATAATTACTCTGGTTATTGGATTTATCGCCTTTGAGTTGATTGAGCATATTGTTTTTCCTCTGTTTTGGTCTGTTAAAAACCGAAAGAAGAGACCTGTCAGTGGCATACCTGGCATGTTGGGAAAAGTGGCTAAAGTCAAACAGTGGAACCAAACTGAAGGACAGGTTTTCATCAACGGGGAATTGTGGAGAGCAGTTAGTGACGTTCATTTGTCGCCGGGTGATAGAGCGGTGATTCAACAAGTAGCAGGGCTAACATTGAAAGTTAAGCCTCTGAACGATTAAGATAGCCGAGTAGCCTTGCTAAGAAAGGCAGGGTCAGCCTTCTTCTCGTTTCAAAAGCCCCATATTTTCTCTGTGACCCGTTTTACTGAAAGACTTCGACCTGCTGTTATAGATCTGCGGTTTTAGTCAGCCCGAAAATGTTGTGATTTGGTTTTGATATCTTCAGTCCTTGCACACTAAAGATAATGGGAAGCACTCTTTAGTTTTGGACTGACGGAACCTAACTCCATATGAGATCCTACTTTTTCGCAATCCCCACTAATTCACTCAAAAGCGCTGATTTTCCCTCAGTATTTCATCCGCAACAAAATGTATTGACCTCAAACGAATTTGGGGGTAACCGTAATTTGCAATGCCATACAAGTTTCTCTGTTTCTCACCATAAAAAAGGAGGTGCTATTATGAAGCAAGTCATTGCGATTGCACTTTTCGTGATGTTTTTGGCTTCGAGTGTTTCTGCCTTTGCAGGAGACATAGAGGTGGTTCAGGGAGCAACACACCTGCGTATCTCATGTGCGGAGAAAATAAATCGGCTCGTAGAATGGGACACAACGGTCCAAAATACTTCTGGAGAAGACAAAACGGTCAAGGTGAAATGCATATTTTTGGACGTAATGGACCAAACAATAGCCGAGGACGTTAAACAAGTCAAAGTCAAGGCCTACGAAACAAAGCCCGTGAAAGGCTCTAGATTATTGAAAACGGGAGATGCAAATCGCATATTGGCTACGATGGTAGAGGTCCAATAAAGCGACTGGTGACATCCCAGATCTTTTCGAGGCCAAATTATAATTATACAGCGACCTCCCATTTTTCATAAGAGGGGTGGGGTCTTTGTGGTTTTTTGGGATTGAGGTTTCGATATGGTTCTGTAATCTTGGCATTTCAAAATCTGTGCGTATTTTGTGCCTCCGAGGTGAGCCCCGCTTTTTTAACTCGGCCTCAGACGCATTACTAGGTTTGCCGTTTATTGACTAGGAGACGTCCATGGATATCGTTAAGAATGTGGCTGGAGCTGAGAGGACGGGCCGAATTGTTTTGGCAGTCATTCTCATCCCGGTGGGTTTTTTTCTGCCTGGTCTTTGGAAGCCTCTATTCATTGTGGGAGGCGCTTCGTTGATACTTACGGCATTTGTGGGATACTGACCCTGAAAGGGATTCTTGCTGAAGGTCTTCAGCAAAAGAGGCAAGCCGTAAGACGCCCCCTTTTTTACTGACATCTGATAGAGGACGTTGCGGTCCCCTGCAACGAGTGGCAATTTGTCCAATATCAAAGGCAGACCCCAAAATCTTATGATATGAATCTGTAATCTTCAGCTTTCCAGAAGTGAAGATAATGGGAAGCACTCTCTAAATTAGCCTTTCAGAAGGCTGGACCATTAGTATGATCATTTGACTTCCGGTGAAGTGCCCGAAGTACGTCACGTTGCTCGATCACGCCCAGAAATCTACGCTCATCCACATCGTTGACAACTGGCAGCGAGTCGACGTTGTGCTTTTGGAACAGTTCGAAAACTGAGTCCAACGTCTGGTCGGCCAGGGCAACCGGCGCGTTGGTGTTGGCCATGTCGAAGGCGTTTGCGACTTTTGCCAGCATTGGATTGAACAAAAGATTTCGTAGATCTCGGAAATCGATCCGCCCGACAAACCGCCGCTCCGCATCAAGTACGTAAAACTGATTCAGCCGGGACCTTTCAACAAAGTGCAATACCTCTACCATGCCGGAGGTCTGATTCAGTGTCTCGACGTTCGTACGCATCAAATCCCGCGTGGTATGCATCATATTATCCATTATCACCGCCGAGCCTCGGCTTCGTGATATTAGCATTCCCCTTAACCGACTAAGGACCGTGGAGACTTCGTGGAAGCTTCCGCCGCGACGCTCCAGCAACGAGATCGCTTTGACTTCCCCGGCCTGAACAGTAGCACGCTTGGTTAGGACCGGGCCGACCAATTCAAACAACGTGACCGCTGCCAGGATAACCGTATTAACCTCTTGCGCCTCGGGGCTCGGCTGCCAGACCCCGTCGACTGTCCAACCCCAGTGATTGAACAGGTGCGTCCCCAGCCCAATCACCACACCTGCCTGACAAAGCAGAGCGGTCCCAAATGTTTCCGGCACATGGTACTGGGGCCCGATCCAGCGGACACCCCATGCCGCGCCGCCGATCTTTCCGATGGTTCGTGCCAGAACGTATGCCACGCCCACCCATCCCAAGTGGGCCAGATGAGTTAGGTCCAACTTGAATCCCGCCAGCACGAAGAACAACACCAGCAATGGCATCGATAGAAAAACTACATCCTGACGAAAGGCGTGCGGCTGTATCGTGAAATTCGCAAATGTGACCCCCATGAACATCGACACGATGAGCATGCTAGTCCCCAACGATTTAGACAGCGCGCTGACAGCCAGTAGGATTGCTATGAACGAGAGTACCATTTCCGATCTGTTCAAGAATGAATTTAAGGTCGACAAAAGCAAACCCAGAAAGAATCCAAGCCCCGCACTGATCGCCGTCACCAGCAGAATACCCCATACCAATCCGTGCTCCATCCGTTCGGCATGGACCAAGCCCATCGCGGAAAATATCCCAAATGCGACGTAGAACAAGACAATGCACACTATGTTGTTCAGCGCAGTCATCGCCAAGATGTGGTCGGTGAGGGGCCCCTTCGAGTCGTACTGCCGCAGGACCAGCAGCGTGGCGCCAGGCGCCGTGGCGGTAGCTGCGATCGCCAGGAAAATTGCAGACACGCTGTTCCCTAACCTCCCCGCTGCCCACGTCGCGAGAAAGACCAATACTATGACGACCACTGTCTCTGCCAGTGACAACTTCCAAATGTGTTTGCGCAGATGCCGGATGTGAGTCGCGTCGAACTCCACACCAATGCTAAACAGGATCAGGCACAGCCCAAGCGAAATGATCTCCTGAAACGCCAGCCATGTCGTCTCGTGCGGCAACACGCCGTCGCTCAGCCACAGGACGACATAGCGCGACATAATACCAATAGCTAAGTAACCGACGACCCGGGGTATGCGCACAAGCTGAACGAGTTGCGCACCAATCACTGCAGCTGCGAAAAGTGCGGACAATAATAGAATGATTTCGAACATGGTCTGCACTCCACCGGTCAGGGTGTCGTCCCCTTTGATAGCAAAGAAGCGCATTCAATTCTAACGAAGCATCTCAGCATATGTCTACGTGAAAAATTACAATTACTTATGAAACCCCAAACGAGGGGCCCAAAGTCACGTTGAAGTCAATATCTCCCTTACTCACATGATTGAAAAGAGGTGGTTGTCTTGTGAGGGCTCCGGTTATAATAATGCCATACTATGTCTGAAAATTAGAGGCCTAAAAACTTATCATATCCAAATGTTATCTCTAAATATGGCCTCACAAAGGGCTGGCCTATCAACATCTCGGTTAGCCTCTCCAGCCAAGATTTTTGGCCAAGCAGCCTTCGCTTGCCAGAAACTCCCCCCACAGTTTGACGAAACTTATCATATGAGTTAGAAACTTTTGATAGGCCTGCCCTGTATGTGGGCATCAATAATGGGAAGCACCCTCTAATTCTGAGGTGAGAGAACCACACCCCACATCTTGTGTCCAATGGCTACCAGCCCTTAACATCCATCCGTTCAAGACTCCCCTTTGCCTTACGGTTAGGGCTGATTTCTTACAAAAATACATTGCTTCTTGTCACAAAATACATTGTTGGCCCCATTGCTGGAGTCAACAGTTCTTGTTAGGAGGTAATTACGGCGTATTATGGGGTAAATAATTTCATGTGGCCAATTTCGCCAGCGGCTTGACCCCAAAATGTAAAGCCTTGAAATAAAAAACATGATTTACATGCGACAAATAAAGGGCGACAAATATGATTTTAGAAATGGGAGTCAAATATGAATGAAAAAGAACGCTTTGCCGCAAGTGCGCTTCTTGAGAGCGTGGGCCGTGAGGACTTCGCCATACATCTTTATGGCAGACAATATCACCGTGATCCCTTCGCAAATGTGCCGTTTTCTCCCCTCTACTACGTCCTGGATGAGGTGTATTTTCTAAAGGCGAGTCCGATCAATTTCGTAGACCTTTTGGGAATTGTGGAAGTTGAAATTGAACACAAACGCCGTTTTAAGGATGCTGTACGGGAACTGAACCCTTCGGGTGAACCGGTTGCCAAAGTTCAATTCCCAGAAGACCTATTTGAATCGGTTGCGGTCCCGGAAGTTGAAGCTATTTCAGGAATGAAGACCGCCCTGCAAATCGTTGTTACAGACAATGTGCAAGAGCAACGGGCTCACCTCATCTATGATTATTTCGCGAAGGAGACATCCGGACCGGTCCGCGAGCTGTTCAAGGACATTTCAGAGCAGGAAGTCGCACATAGACGTATTTTTGACCGGGCGTTAAGCGATCTTCAAAGTAAGAAAAAAATTAGCATGTTTTGCCCGGTTTGCGGAAAAGTTCTGCCTCAGGAACCCGAGGAGGGGTATCTCTCGGGCTGTGCTTTTTGCAAGTCCCGCCTCATTCTTAAGATTGAGGATGATGATTTTGTATT
>JBFEUB010000030.1:0-22466 GCA_041547605.1 Desulfobacteria bacterium | reverse complement strand
TATTTCTATATCTTTACCCAAATTTCGAAATGACGCCGTGAAGCGTTTTGCAGCTTTTACTCATCGTTTCTTAGCGAAGCGGAACGTAAAATTGCAAATTGTTTGAGGGCGGTGGCCCGAGTTTTTGCAATTTAGTGCAGCAAGCTTAGAAACGATCAAAAGATGCAAGCCAGCAAACGCGTGATTGTGAAATCGTAATTGCCTGCAAAGCTCATTGCACAGTATTTTACCCCGCCGAAAGCGGACGGGCTATTGAAAACTTAATAAAATCTCAGACAGCTCATGGGATCTCAATCTGAACGGGCACTTCCAGTATTTTAACATCCTTTTGATTGGTATATATCTTTAAAAGATCAACGTTCAGCCCTTTGCCGAGTTTGTCCAAAACGGCCTCAATCTGCAGGTGGACCGTCCGACCTATTTGCAGTGGTCTGATATTGACAACTCTGAAGAGCGATTTCTCAAGTTCCGCCTTATGAATCTTCAACCCCTCGCCCTTATTCAGAATGACCAACACGGGGCGCCGCATCCACATCTGTTTGTTCTTCAGCATTTGTACACGGTTCTCTGACAAACTTCCAAAATTCACAGTCTTGGGCCTGGCCTCAACGGGTGGCCTGACGTTGCCTGAGACTTTAATCAGTATCTCAGCCCTCTCCGGGTAGTTGGTGGTGAGTTTAACCTCCCCTGTATATCTTATCTCTCCCTGCACGGCATTTTTTACATACAGCTCGTAGCGCCGACCTTTTTCGACTTCCTTGAGGTCCACTTGCACTTTGTCCGGGATGGAGACTGAAGATAGTTTGACAACCAAAGGCTCTTTTTTTTGCCCCTGAAGGCGAACAACATGCTCAACCGTATCGCCCACAACCCCGTTGAGCTGGACCCGTTGGGGGACGATACGCACGGGAGCCCACACATTGCCCGTCAATGCAATGGTTACTTGAGGTTGCTCTGGGTCATTGCTAAACACCTTTGCGGACCTCAGGATCTTGTCCCGATACTGGTCAGTTTTTACCTCTAGCGTAATTTTGCCCTCGCCGCCTGGAAGGATGGTCCGGTCATACCGGGCCACAGTACACCCTCAATCAGGACTGACGTGCTGGATCTTTAACTCTGCATTGCCTCTGTTAAATACCCGAAAGTCATGTCTCACCACTTCTCCCTGTACGACCTGACCAAAGTCATGGGTTGGATTCTCGACTTCGATGAAAGGTACAGTCTGTGTTTGCCCTTCAGCGCCGACAAACCCAGGCAGCACAATGGCAAGACACAGGCAAAGTATGGCTACAAAATATCTCGTCATTCTCTTTCTCAGTTACCTCCCTGAACACCTGGCAATCGATTCCTTAACGCCATCAGCAATGCCATTCCTTGTTCCTATTTATTCCTATCTATTAGCATGCATCGGGACTTGCACAAACTCTCAAAAAATGGCTAAAACTGGTTTCAGAACCTCTCTTGGAGCCTCTTTTGGCCATTCTGTTAAGAAGTTCTTAGCAAAGTGAAGTGTAGAAATTGTAACTGTTTGAGGGCGTTAGCCCGAGTTTAGCGCAGAGCTTCACTTCGTGTCCAATTTCAGCGGAGCGCGCTTAGAACTTCTCCGAATGGACAAACCAGCGAGAAGATAGGTTGTGAAACCAATTCTACAGGTTGCGAAGAAATGGCTATTCTTCAATCTCTCGCATCACAACCTCGATCACTTTGGGAATCTGGGCCTCCACCTCGGGCGACAGCTCCATGCTGGTACTTTCCATGTCCTTCGGCTCAACGCCAATGATGACAATCTCCGGCTTTTCAATCTCGAACAGATCAGCCAGCTTAAACACATCGGTCATGTCGATGTCGTGGAGGGACACCCGGGACTTGGGCATCTCATCAATGTCATCGATTGTCATTCGATACACGGTGCCAGGGGGCTGTCCACCCTTCACCGTGTCAACAATGACCACCTTCTTGCGCCCTTCAATATCATCCAGGAGGTCAAAACCCATGGTGCCCCCGTCCAGAACTTCTACGTGGGACGGTAGATCCATCTCCTGCATCCTCTGGGCCACATGGACCCCTACCCCTTCGTCCTTCAACACCAAGTTGCCAACACCCAACACCAGAATCGGCTTCTTCTCAGTCACAGCTTCCTCTCCCTCAAATACATTTTTAACCGCAGACACACGCAGACTGACGCGGACAAGTAACCGGCCGACTTGGCCGCTTACTACCTGTCATGCCCTTCGGGCAAGAACAAGGCTTACCCCATGCTAGCACACAAGATGCTCACAAACCATTATGCCAAGTCCGGCGTTAGCCGGATGCAAAGTTTTGTTCGGCCAGGTCGGCCGAACAAAAAAAGCTTTTTGTCTGCGGTCGTCTGCGTCTGTCTGCGGTTATATATCTTTTCAGCCGTCTGCGGCTAAACATCTCTCCCTTCGTCTGGGGCCACCCCCGTCACATTTCACAAAAGCTCAAACTCTTCAACAAACCAATCGGGAAAATGTCTGTTGTAGTTGAACTTCGGATATACAAACACGGAGAGTCGATTCACTGCAGGATCCACTTCTAGGAAGTACTCTGCTTCGTAACTGGCTGTTGCGGCCATCTTTTCGCACTGGCTGGGATCTGAAAACACAATGTGTTTTCTGCAGTTTATAGGTCTCACTTCATAAATCGTGCATAACCCTTCTCGAGACAAGAAAGGGCATGGCATATTCATCGCAAAATGTTTCTCGACCACGGCGTCTGAAAACTCTTCATCCGTGCCCACTGGATCAGGATTGTGGCGTTTTGCTTCCTTGATTTTCTTTAGAACGCGCCGCCTCTCATCATCTGCAAGGTGCTTTTCCATATACCGACGAACCATCTCGGCTTCAATGGCAGCCGAGTCGACAATGAGGTAACAACACGCGTTGCACCCTTTCTCACAGGAGCTGTTTCGGAGAAAGGGCTCCAGGGCCTTGTCCGTCAGCTCATAAATGGTCTTCAAATCCGTTAAGGCTTTTTCTTTCTGAATGCCGGTCCCTTTTTCGTGGGACAGTTTCAATATACTTTCAGAACAAAAACGCACTAGCCGCTGAATGCACTGCTCTGTCTTGTCCACATCAAAGAGAATCCTCTTGTCCTCGTATTCCAGCAAACCGAACGTGCGCCCTTCCCTTGCACAACAGTCCTTGTATTGCTTCTTGCTTCCGCAAGGGCACGATGCCTCGCCCTCGATTTCCACGGCCCTAATCTCCATCTAAGACTCGTCCAAGGAACTATGAAACCGCAAACACACGCGGACACTCGCAGACAAATAACAGGTCGACTGACCAGTTACTGCCTGTCCAGCCCTCCGGGCAAAGCGGGTCTTGTTGGACCAAGTCGGCCGAACAAAAAAGGCTTTTCGTCTGTGTGTGCCTGCGTGTGTCTGCGGCTGAATCAAACGTCTTTGTATTCGTGCCTGTCTGCGGTTAGACTGATTGTCAAAAATATGTTCCGTTTGCTCGCAAGTCGTTGATGATTGAGAATATTATTTGGCGAACGACATTGTGCAATTTTGGAGAAGATTTTTGAATGTGACTGGCGTTTAAAATTGCAAGCTGTCTGAGGGCTCTGCCCGAGTTGTTGCGTTCCGTCTCACTGTGTGCGCGATTTAGCCAGGAGAATTCAAAAATCCTAAAATTGCACACCCACAAGTGAGCCAAATAGTATTTTCAATTGTCATCTGTTCTTATCGGAACGTTATTCTGACAACCGCTATAAACAAGAAACTTTCTCGTGCGCCATACACGCACAATAATATCACTTATTTGCGCTAGGGTCCAGCCCGCATCACGTTTGCGTCCTGCACACTCCTTCCGGCGATAGCCGGACGCTACCTTTTGTCCGGTCAGGTCGACCGGACAAAAAAGTCTGCGGTCGTCTGCGTCTGTCTGCGGTTAAATAGGATATCTTTCTGTCTGCGTCTGTCTGCGGTTAGATGCCAACAAAAAAGGGGCCTTCAAAAAGGCCCCTTTTGGGTTAAGGGTTTTCGGATATGTTCAGTGGAAAGCCGGCTCCCGAAGGAGCCGACTTCTCCCGAACGCATTCATTACGGCAGAGCTTCGAGCGTTCCCTCGAAGGTCTTCTCCTTCTTTGCGTTAAACACGTGAACCGTGCAGGCGCAGCAGAAGTCAAAGGAGTGGATAACTCTCAGGATCTCGAGAGGCTCCGAGGTGTTCACCAGGGGCGTCCCGAGAATGGCGTTCTCTGCGGGACCGTGAGCCCCGTTGTGGTCCTTGGGGTTGATGTTCCACGTAGTCGGCGTAATGATCTGGTAGCCGCTCACTTTGCCTCTGTAGCGCTTATAGGTCTTGGACTTGGCAGGCTTGCCAATCTTGATCCAGTGGCCCAAAGCACCCCGTGGCGCCTCGGTCAAGCCCGCGCCCTTGGCTCTGTTCTTGGGTACTGGCTTGTTCTTCAGAGGCGTCCACGCAAAGGAGAGCTCCTTGTTGGACGGTTTCGTATGATCAAGCTGGCTGAACCAGCCCATCATCTGCATGCCCACGTAGTAGGTCTCGAGGGCCCTTGCCGCAACCCTATCCAGAGTGGCGTCACCCATGTAGTCGGTCCCAAACGTGTTATTGAGGGCCGATGCCGGAAGCGCGGCCGGCGGCAGATAGAAGCACGGGCTGCCGGCTATTGCCGTCTGCAGGAAGGTCAGGTGCGCTGTCAGGTTGGTACCCCAGCTCGGGAATACGCCAATGGGCGAGCCGAGCGGAGCAAGCACAGCGTCCACATCCGCCAGTATCCCCGGATAGTAGAGCCCCACGTTTCCTGCGTCTACGAGCAGTACTTGAGCCGGAGTTGCAGGACCGCCACTGATGACGCTCGCATTGGACATCATCCTCGCGTATGGGCCGACCTCATAGGGCACATAGTCGTCCGGTCCGCCTTCAGCAGTACTCCAGAGATAGCGAGGCGCCTTGGCATAGGTGTAGGCAGCAGCCTTGCTCGTGAAGGGGTAGGCCTTGGTTCTTCCGTTCCACATATGGCGTCCAGCGGTGTCCCCCTTCGTGTCATCATAGAAGGAGTACGGTGTGAACTCCCTGGCATCCAAATGTCTCGCCGGGAAGTGCTGGTAGGAGTATGGTGTTCCCGAACCGTTCGCGACTACCGGCGTGTGCACGCGTCCCCTGGTGATCAGCCTCTTGTCAGGGTAAGCTAATGCATCGATACCTTCCCCAGCGGCACCTTCAAAGATACCCCAGGCCAGGGTCCGGCCGTAGCTTGACCCAAACCAGAAGTACTCCGGGAAGACATGGGCTGCTGCTACCGCATCAAAGAGGTAGTTGCCGGCCACATTATTCCAGGTTGCGCCAGCGCCGGGAACCCCAGCGACTGCCCATATTGGCAGGTCGCCAGGCAAGAACCCGCCTGCCGCCCACGTCCAGAAGTTACTCGGCTTCCCGATGAAGCCCAGAAGACTCTCTGGATGGGGGTTGGAGATACTCAATCCAGACACACCGCCGCCGCTACCATCGGCTGCGGCACCGTCTGCGGCCGGATCGAACCCGGGTCCGCCGTACATGATTTCATGCATCTTCTGCACGACAGCTGCATCCGTTCCGCCAGGCGTAGGATTATACGCCTTGGTGGTCACACATCCGGGCGTATAGGAAGACGCCTGTGGCATCTTGCCGGTAAAGAGAGCCCCAATCTGCTGAGCCAAACGACGGAACTTCAGTGCCCGCACATACTGCCCGGCCAGATACGGCGTGAGATCGCCGAGCACCCCGGCCGGAATGAGCCCGCTTGGCACGGGAGCGTTATTGACCGTGTACGCTGGCGCACCAAGGCCGCCTGTTTGCAGTATGGGGTCAATGCCCCTGGCATAGAAGTTCCTGTCATAATTGGGACATAGGAAACCCTTGGGGATCAGACCCGTACCATTCACGTCCACATAATCAAGAGCCAACAGATGGTAGAAATGGAGGATATGAGACATGAGGTAGTTACAGGCCATGCCCAGGTTTCTGATGAGACGTCCGTTGTTCGGTACGTCTTCTGATAAAACGCCCTTGACCCCGCCTGTGTAGCCGGACTCAAGATGCGTATGACTATAGTCAACCTTGAAACCGAAGGCCTCACCGACAGCTTTATGGCTCGCCGAGCCATGTGTAATCGGTCAGACGCCTCAGGTCCGGGGGGCAATGATCGGCGCGTCCCTGGGGTCGCGCTTCTGCATAATGTTCTCCATACCCCGGAACATCACAACCATGTTTTTCACGTCGGTTACGACTTCACTAAAGCCGTCATTTGCGGTTGTGGCGTCAACATCCAAGTGGCCTTCGAGTCGATTGACAGGAGCGATTTTGATAGTTGCCATCTATTGTCACCTCCTTACTTATTATTTTAACTGTTATAAAATCCTTTGACGCGTTTGCTTGTTTTATCACCAGCGTTGGTCAGCCCCTTCCAATCAGGAAAATCGGGCATAATGCATCCCTGACAGGGGTGCCGGGCTTCACCAATATGGGAACAACTCCACGAACCCGGGTTGCTGTTCTGACCTGAGGCTCCAACGCACCAGTTCATGCTGAATCCATCATCCGTGGTGTTCTTGCCGCGCTTGGGGCAGTCACCAACGGTATACTGTCCTTTGCAGCCCTTGCTGCCAAGGCATCCCGCATCACCTAATTTCTGAGCCGCCTGAGGCGTGCCCTGCGTATCCTTGTTCGGGCAGTCATGGCAGAATGGAGTAACCGAATCGCCGGTGCTTCCGCTGTACACAGCCGTCGGCCTGCCGTACTGATCCATCGGTGGATACTGGAGGTTTCCTGGCTGGCTCATGGCCAGAATGTAAGCCACGGGATAGACTGTCCAGTCAGGATGGGGCGGACAGCCAGGCACATTGATGACCGGTGTGGCAATGCCCTTGCTTTGGAGGAAGGCTTTCACACCTGTCGCACCCGTTCTGTTACCTGCACCGCCCGGGATGCCACCATAGGACGCGCAGGTCCCCTGGGCGACAATGCCTATACAGCCGGGAGAAGTCGCCAGCCATTGCAGAGCCGCATTCGCCGTCACGGGAGCTCCCAATGCCACGCTAGGATAGGAGCCCGAACCCGTTAGTACTGCAGCGCCGGTGTCATCCACATTGTCAAAGACGAAGCAGTAATTGCCGTTTGCGGCCGGGATAGCCCCGTCAACAACCAGTACGAATACGCCGAGGATGCCGGCCCCGTTGCGGATGCGCTGCAGATGCCCCGCCGGAAGATCACCGGCAGCAGCCATGACGGTGCTGTTCCATTCCAACGTCACATATCCAGTGGGAAACGCTCCTGCGTAGGCGTCTAACAGAGAGCCCGGGAGCACACCGCTCATGTCGTCTGACCAGAGATTGCTTCTTGTCAATCCAGGCACCACTGCCCTCACCGCATCACCTACGAGCAGATCAGCAGCATCGTTGACGACCTGTAGCGGCAAGCCCGCCATATCGTTGCCAAGAGCCCCTGGGGTAGGCAGGCCCAACCCGTAGAGAGCATTCAGCATGTCAGCATCGTAATAGGGATTGCCCTCATACGAATTCACTCTGTTGAGCAGGGACACTGGGCACCCCGAACATGCTTGCGCTGTCAGCCAGATCACCGAGGGTGACGGCTGCGTGCAGGCTTTTTGCGGGGCGGCCAGAGCCTTTTCCAGCTTTAGGAGATCGGTTTGACTCAGGCCCAAGGCAGCAGCAGACGCCGTACAGTACTGCAAGAATTGCCTTCGAGTAATATTAAAATTCACTCTATATTCCCTCCCTTCTTCAATTTTTATGGGTTTGTTTATTTGTGTTCATCATGGCACGATGTCGCCTCAACCTCTGTCTTCCCTTCATGGTATGTTTTAGGGAGGGGAAGGGCATCGGCCCTTCCCCTCTTGTATATGAAGGAAAGGGGGTTAAGGGGTTATGGCAAAATAGTCAATCGCCTCTTGTTACTCACCATGCCGTCCTTGACGACCCAGACCTGCTTGTTGGTGCCCTTCCAGGCATTGCGCACGCGGAGGTTCACCACGACCTTGGTGTTGCTCCACAGCTTCACTTTATCCTGGATCTTACCCTTGGGAGTCGCAGGGTCACCCAGCATGAGGTTGTAATGGTTCCCCGTGCCCACGTGCACTTGGCCCGTAGTCTGGGTGGGACCAAAGTTGATACCGATCACGCGCAGTCTTCTGAACTTAGAGACCTGCTTCGGATTGAGCTGATTGATATACGGTTGGTTCGTCAGTTCAAAGGTGACCGGATTGCTGGTCTCAACCTGCGTCATGGTGTCGCCCTCGGTGTAGCTGGTGCTCGTATCATCATCCAGGTAGAAAACGTACTTGATGTACACCGAGTAGGTCCCCAGAGCGAGGTCAGAGCAGTTCAGGATGTCGGGTTCGTTCGTATCCTGGAGGAAGTCGCCATCCAGATCCTCGAAGAAGGTCTTGAATTTAAACTTCACCAGGCTTTGGGTCCATTGCAGATAGTTCTTCACAATGTAGTCGCCCTGCGAAGCAGAGACCTGGACGACCCCGTAGATACCCTTTCCAGGATTATCCTGCGGGAAACCGAAACCGAACGTGCCATCGCCGGTTGGGTTCTTCAACTCAATGGTGGCAGTGCACGGTCCAGCATTGAAATCGGTCGTGTTGCCGTCATTGTTCACCTCGATCTCCTGCGGGCTAATGCAGTCATAGATCGTGATAATCTTATAGTTTGAATTTGTCTGTGTGGTCTGGTCACCGGCACGCACCAGGACTCTGTAGTTGCCGGGCGCAAACGTCCATGCCGGGATCTCGATGATGACGAGATCGTCTGACCAGCTGTAGTAGGCGTCCGGGCCGCCGTTGGGCGGAGTACCAAGCTCTACCCACGTGCCGCCTGGAACTTTCTTCAGCCAAACTCCGTCTTCGCCATCCGTGCGGATGTCGCCGAAGCCGGAACCCCTCAGCTCGATCAGGCCGGTCGGACAGGCCGCAGCAGGGACAACGGCGTCGAGCGTCGGTGCAGTAACAGGATCACCTATGTATGGCGGCACATTGTCGCCATGGCAGCCGAAACACTGCTCGTTGGCCTCAAACCACTTGGTTGGGCTCGCGCCAAAGCCGTCCAGACCATTGCCACGATATACGGTCGGGATGCCATCCGAAGATGACGGGACGTGAAAGCCTGCGGCTTCCCAACCTTCCGCAGCAGCGCAGTCGGCCGGGTCGGGTGTATCCCAGCAAGGATCTGTGCTGTCTGGGCCGACATGCGCAAAGATGGTGTGCAGTGTTCCCACGTCGTGGCAGATCTCGCAGTAGCGGATCAGCTCAGGATCGTAAGGATCATAGGATGGATCATTGGGATCATTGCTGTGACACTTCCAGCATTGAGAGCCCACGTTCCCCTTCGTACCCATGTGATGGGTGTCATGGTTACCGAGTATTTCCTTGTTGTATTCATAGTAACCAATGAACTGATCCCACTGGTTGTAGTGGTCAAAGGTAGAAGGATGGCCGGCCAATGCCTGGGTGGTCAGTGTACCATCAAAACCGGTCTGTGCGTCCGCTACCGCCTGACCCCAGTGGCAGTTCTCGCAGGAGAACGGCGTGGGCGTCACAACGGAAGGCGGATATTGCACAAAGCTTGAAAACGGCGTGAGCTCATTCACCACGGTGCGATCGTGGCAGGCCACACAGTTTTCACTGCCAGACAAATCGGTGTCATGATGCCAGCCATTGGCATAGATGTCTGCATCATCCCAGCTGTGGCAACCACTCGATGTACAATCCCTAATCACGACTACGCCAGGCGGATCTGGTATAATCTCATGACACGGCGTACACAGCCTGTCTCGCAAGACAATCTCCGTGTAATGATGCCTGTCTGCCATGCTATCGCCGTGACAGCTTCGACAGTCCAGCTCTCCCAGGTGATCGTATCTCGTGTCATAGATGGCGAGCTCCTGGGGGACGTAGTCCATCAGCGGGTTTGGACGGTTCCAATCGTCTAGCAATGCAGACGCAGTTGCCACTGACATCATGGCCACTAGTACCGTTACCGCTGAAAACAATAACGTCTTCTTAAACATCTTTTCTCCCCCTTTCTCTAGTTCTAATTTTGTTGTCGTTAGCCGTTTAAAGATGTTTTCACCTCCTTAGCATTGGATTGCTATCTGAACCTCAATGCCATTTTTCCCTTGTCCTCTTGTAACTTCTTTGAATCACCTCCTTACCCTTGTTAGGTTTTAGTCTTATTCCCTGGGAGCCGAACACTCGCAGGGGAATTCGGTGCAATGCTTGCCCATGTGCCTCAGGGAAGGCAAAACACACTTTGCATTGGGCTATGTCTATCCCAGCCTATGCAACGACGCAATCGGGACAACTACGCATCTTTGAGCCGGAAATGCCCAATTTTTACAGTGGGAATAATAAGAAATCTTAGGGGGGTGCAATGCCGCGCACTGCTAGGCACCGGCACCTGAGAGGTTCTATCACGCGGTATGTAGGAAAAAAGGGGGAGAATTACTTATGCCTGGCAGAGAAACAATGGGGGAAAATACTAATTTTAAATAGGAAGTACCTTGTCCCTACTCAGTAATAATGGCTACATAGATAGAGCTGGTTTCAAGATCCTTTAACGAGTCCATTTGGACTATTTTTGCTAAGAGTCCCTAGCGAGGCGAAGCGCAAAAATTGGAACTGTTTGAGGGCGTTAGTCCGAGTTTAGCGCAGAACTTCACTTCGTGCCCAATCTTAGCTGAGCGAGTTTACGACTCTCTAAAATGGTCAAACAAGCCAGACAATGGGTCTTGAAACCACTTCTAGCCACTTTTCCCGCCCAGGTGGGTGTCAGCTTTGGATGGAAGTTATCCCTTTACGAATGGCATATTTTGTGAGCCCGGCAACGGTGCGAATATTGAGCTTATCCATGATTTGCTGGCGGTGCGCCTCAACAGTCTTCACGCTCACATGGAGCCGCTCGGCAATATTCTTGGAGGTCTGGCCTTCGGCTACGAGCTGAAGCACTTCTCGTTCCCTGGATGTTAACTCGGGAGGATGTGTCAACTCAGCTTTTGACAAGTCGCGCCGATAGTCTTCAACCACGATACTTGCTATTTTGGGGCTCAGGTAGGTCTCGCCCGCCATCACGGCGCGGATGGCATGGCAGAGTTCTTCTGCAGCGCAGTCCTTCAGAAGGTACCCGGAGGCACCGGCCTTGAGCATGCCGGCAACAAATTGCTCATCCGAGTGCATGGACAGGGCCACCACCTTGGTCTCGGGATTTTCAGCAAGGATTTGGTGACTCGCTTCGACGCCATTTAGGTCGGGCATGGTGATATCAATGATAACAACGTCGGGAGCATGCTCTCGAGCCAACCTCACGGCAGTGCGCCCTTGTGATGCCTCTGCCACAACCTTCATGTCGTGCTCCTTTTCAAGCAGGGAGCGGAGGCCCGCTCGCATGATTTTGTGATCATCGGCCAGCAAAATCTTTATACTCATGAAACCTTCCTCCTTTTGTTTTTCCCGTCTGACTTCAGCGGTCCCCTCAGAGTTACCTTGGTCCCCTGACCAGTCTTGGATGCTACTTTCATATGTCCGCCGAGAGGCTCCAAGCGCTCCCGAAGGCTGAACAATCCAAACCTACTCTTCTCTCCCACACCAGGGCCTATGGATGCCGGGTCGAACCCAACACCGTCATCCTCCACGTCGATTTGTATCTCATTGCCATGTCTCGTGATGCACACCTTTCCGCTGTGCGCTTGGGCATGCCTGACAATATTGGCAAGCAACTCCCGCACTCCCTGAAACAAGAGCACACAGACATCGTCACGCAGTGGCTTGGGCCTACCGTCGTCTTCACAGGACAGCGCGATGCCATGCCGTTTTTCCACCTGTTGGGTGAGCCAGTCCACCGCCGGCACAAACCCCAGCTCGTAGAGAATGGGCGAACCCAGCTCAGAAATCAAGGCCCGTGTATCTCGGATGGCCTCATCAACCAACTTGACGACTAAGCCCACAGCTTTTTCAAGGCTCTCAGAAGTAGTGGACCTCAGAAGCGTGCCCAACTTGATCTTGGCGAAAGCCAAGTTCTGGCCGATGTGGTCATGCACCTCTGTTGCAATGCGGCGTCGTTCCCTCTCCTCGGCCAGGGACAATTTGGACGCCATGGCTCGGAGTTTATCGTGATAGGTAACAAGCTTTTCTTGGGCCAGCTTGCGTTCTGTAATGTCACGCACCACCGCCAGCAGACGATGTTGGCCGCTGATCAGGGCGCGTTTGAGGTTCACCTCAACCCAGAAATCCCGCCCACTGCGGTCTTTGGCCCTCCACTCAAAAAGTTGGGCCTCTCCCTTGGCAGCCTTCTTAAACCATTCCGACGCGCTTTCAGCCGTGTACGGGGGGCCTCCCAGAGACACGTCCACGTTGTCAGTCAACTGACGGACTTCTGCCGGAGAAACGCCATACATTTCAAACATTCTCCAGTTAACGTCCACGACTTCTCCTGTCTCCACGTCGTGAACCAAAATGGCATCATTGATGGCGTTGAAAATGGCTCGATAGTTAGCCTCGGAGGCCCTGCATGCTTCCTCTGCGCGTCGGCGTTCTTCTATTTCCTTCCTAAGTTGGGCATTCACTGCTTCGAGTTCGGCAGTACGCTCCCGGAACTTTCGCTTTAGCTCGTCGTAGGCTTTTTTAAGTGCCTCCTCTGCCTTCTTACGTCTTTTGGACTCCCCGCTCAGGAGGGCATTTGCTCTTGCAAGCTCTCGGGTCCGTTGATCAACCCGTGCCTTCAACTCCTCGTGAGTTTTTTGGAGTGCTTTCTCAGCACGCTGACGTTCCGCCATTTCTTGACGCAGTGCCTTCTCTTTGATGCTCAACTGGTCACAGGCAACCTTCAGGCGCTCCACGCTCTCTTGCGGCTTTTTCGGGGCACTTTTCCCTTTGCAGGCTTTCCTTTTGAGTCTGTTCACGCCTCTTGGAACGCTTCATGGGTTGCCTTGTTGCCCATTACAACCGACTCTTGTCAAGGATAAGAAGAGAGCCGGCCCTTATTTAGATAGCAGGATCCCGGCTCAAAGTGCGCCTGGGGAAGGGCCATGTAATTTTAACCTTATAATACTACCATAATATAATACGATAATACAAGAATTTTGCGATTTCTCAATATGTGTGAAGCCTCCCCGGCCTGAAGGGGGGCACGTGTCTGTTTCGGCCGTGACTTGCTAGAATTATCTCTGCGTATTATACTGTATCGTCAAAAAGGGTGCCGGCTATCTTTTGTGAGACCGCAGACAGCCGCAGACGAATAACCGGCCGACCTGGCCGGTCATTACCGGTCATGCCCGAGGGCAAGGCGAAGGCCGGCTTTGATTTTCCATGGGCTCACTCTTTATTTGGTCCCATTCAACGCAGCCGAGCCCAGCGGTTGCCTGCGGAAGAAGGGGCCGCACTGTTTGAGTTCCGACTTGTCGGGGCGAGTTTGCGGATCCGCCACAAGCAACCGTTGCGCGAGGGTAGCCGAAGGCCAAGTTGAGGGCGGCCTTTCTTTTGCTTCGTTTTCTTTGGCCGTCAAAGAAAATGAAGCGCAAATGAAGTGTAAAAACAAGTGGGTCGAATTCATAGGCAACGATACTATTAGGGATCTTATTATGATTCAATATAAAAGGATTTTTGTAGGTTCTGCATGTAACAACAACTGCCTTTACTGTCAGAAGAAAACCGGGGCAAGTGACCCAGGCTTATCCGATATACGCGCCCAGATGGACCGTAAGAATGCCCTTGACAGCGTGGAGCTATATGGTGGAGAGCCGACCTTAAGGCGTGATTTCTTCGAAATCCTGAATGCCGCTCGGGGTGATGGATACAGAAGGATGAAGATTATTACCAATGCCAGGGCCTTTGCCAACATCAACACTGCCGTGAAAACACTAGAGTCAGGATGCTACTTCTTTGAAATAAAGGTTCATCACCATGAACCGGCCGTCCATGACCACGTCACGCAAGTCAGCGGGAGTTTGCACCAAACAATGCAAGGCATTGTAAACCTGCGCAGCGTAGACACAAGGAATGAAGAACCTCTCAGCGCCTTTATCCAGTTGAGAATACTCGTATCAAGACATAATTATAAGGACATCGGCAATGTCGCATTGCATTTTATTCCATATGAAATAGATCGGATCACCCTTGCGTTTGACGATAGCCAGTTAGAAATGTCTCAAGCCTTGCCCTACATTCGGGATGCCATCAATGCTTGCATCCTGAACAGGGTATGGATCAATACCCAAAGAATTCCCCTCTGCGCTATGGCAGGTTTGGAACACCACGTATCAGAGATATATCACAAAAAGCCCGCAGGAAACTTCAACAAATCCAAGCATTGCGAGAAATGTGTTTACAACGCCGTGTGTCCTGGCATCAGCCGCGCTTATTTTGACAATTTCGGTTTCAACAAGCTGGAGCCGGTTCTGGAAAGCAGGCATGCACAGGACATCAGGAGACTTCACCATGAAAAAATCTAAGGTGACCTTACTCTCCTTTAATTGGTCCAACCACTTTTCTTTAGCCAACGGCTATATCAAGGCCTATGCAGAGCAGGACGAAGTCATTGCAAGGAATGCCGACATTCAGATCGTGGATTTCGACGCAGAGCACCACAATGTGCGACAAGCTTTGTGCTACCTCACCGGAGAACAGCCTGATATCGTGGGTTTTTCTTGTTATTGCTGGAACATGGATAAGATTCTTGAGCTGTGCAGATTGTTGAAACAGCTCTACCCAAAGACCCAGATCGTCCTTGGGGGCCCGGAGGTGGGACCGATAGCCCGCAAATGCATGATGGAGAATCCAGCCGTGGACGTGGTGGTCATGGGAGAGGGTGAGCGCACCTTTCAGGAATTGCTGCGTTCATACCTGAACCAGAGCAAACCCATGGCATCCATCAAGGGGATCACCTATCGACAGGACGGCAACATACTGAGCACGGGACAGAGGCCTCTCATAGACGATTTGGCGGACCTACCCTCTCCGTACTTGACCGGGGTTTTGACACCCAGGGACGGGGTGACCTATATTGAGACGTACCGGGGATGCCCTTACCGGTGTGCGTTCTGCTTTGAGGGAAAGAATTTTCCCAAGCTCAGATTTTTTCCTGATGAGCGCGTCAGAAAAGAGATTGCATTGATCACAGCCAACCCGGGCATCCAAAGTTTTCACGTGGTCGATTCCGTGTTCAACCTGAAGAAGAATCGATTTAGAAGAATAGCCCAGATGTTCCATGATGCCAATAGGTCTGGTGCGGGCCTAACCACGGTAGAGGTGATGACCGAGCTGGTTGACGAGGAAACCGTTGAGCTGTTGAAAAAGGCCAATGTGCGGAGTGTTGAAACCGGCCCCCAGACCGTCAATATGAATACCATAAAGAACATAAGTCGTTACTATCAAAAGGAAAAATTTAACCGGGGCATAAAATTGCTCCTGGATGGCGACATTGACGTCTTGACCGACCTTATTATTGGCCTCCCGGGTGACAATTTTTTCAGATTCTTGAAGTCGGCCAAAGCCATGATCCAACTCAAGCCGACGACCATCGTCTTCAGCATCCTGCACGTCCTTCCTGGGACCGAACTTTACGCGAACGCAGACAAGTTTGGGTTGCTGTTCGACGATCAAGCCCCTCACCTGGTATTGAAAAATGATACCTTTCCGTATGCAGAGATAGATAAAGCCGTGGTCTTTGCCGTAAGCATGGGAAAAGAGTATAACCTGAAGTTACCATAGATGTGGGAAACGGGATGTGTCTCGGGTGTGGAACCTAAAGACGAGGCTTGTGCCCGCAGAAGGGCTCTAGAGACTCTCCTTGGTTCAAGTCTTCTTTGGAGTGTGAGAGTTTCGGGTCAAGAATAGCTGGCGCAAGGCTCACGGAGAAAACATCTTGCCTTGAGCCTTACATCGTTTTTAACACCCATTACTCCAGTACTCCAACATTACTCCTACTGCCCCTCAGCCCTTTCCGCCTTGTAGGCATGAACCTTTTGCTTCACCCAGTCATACCAATGAGAAAGCCCTTCTTGGGTCTTGCAGGATACCTCAAATATCTCAAGGTTAGGGTTGATCTTGAGGGAAGTTTCCTTGATCCTGTCCACACTGCAATCTACGTAGGGCAACAAATCTATCTTGTTGATCAATAACGCGCTCGCCTCATGAAACATGAGAGGGTACTTGGACGGCTTGTCATCTCCCTCGGGGACACTCAAAATCACGACCTTATGATTTTCCCCGGTATCAAATTCTGCAGGACAGACCAGGTTTCCAACATTCTCGATGATCAAGAGATCCAAGGCCTCTAAGTCCAGAGAATCGAATGTTGCCCTGATCATGTTTCCGTCTAGATGGCAGGCATCATCGGTGTTGATCTGAATCGCAGGAACGCCCGTTTGAGATATCTTTTCGGCATCGATACTGGTTTGGATGTCTCCCTCAATGACTCCTATACGGATCTCCTTATGTAAAGCCCCTATGGTGCGCTCAAGGAGAGACGTCTTGCCCGCGCCCGGTGAACTCATGACGTTCAATACAAAAACCTCATTTTCGAAAAATATCGCCCGGTTCTCTTCGGCGATACGATCATTTGCCTCCAGGATATCTCTTACCACGGGTATCTTCATCATTGTCACCCCCTGACACGGAATACACTTGAACGTTCTGGTTCACACGGTCAAATTATGCTTCAGTCCCCCTCAATCTCATGAACATGAAGCTCCCTTCCGCTCACAAGTTCTACACGGAAACCTGAACAGGCAGGACAGAAGAACGAGTAATCCTCAGCTATAAAAACATGCTCGCAGTCGAGGCACTTTGCTTTGATCGGAACTATATCAATCTTAAGGTCTGCGCCCTCGACCGGAGTGTCCTTGGTCAAAAGCTCAAAACAAAAGGTCAGGGCAGAAGCCTGCACGCCCGTGAGTTCTCCTATCTTTAATTTCACGACTCTCACTTTGGAGATCGAGTGCTTCTTGACTTCATCAAGAACTATCTGCAACAATCCCTGTGCAATGGATACCTCATGCATATATACCACCTACTAACAACCTTGATTTTCCCACGAGAACCCATCTCAAGAATGCCACTAAGGCTCCGTGGCGGCGTTGTCCCGATGTGTCGGGACTCAAAATGCTCTCATCCCGCCGCAGCCGGACTGCGCGCCACCCCGCACCTTGCCCTGAACCCCGGTCCGCATTTTTGAGCTGGGTTCTCGTCTGAGTCTGGACTTTTATGGGATGTTAAGCCAGGTCCCCCGAAACAAGGCGCCGTCCTATGATTGAGCGTCTCAGAGTTTCAATATAGTTCGGGTCGTTACAAACGCACTATCGGAACAATCCCCGATTCTTGCCCGAGAAACTGCCCGTTTCTTGCAGGAGAACTCCCCTATCAACCTTGATGGGTGAAGCGCCTAAGGCCTTATATTATATCATAGACGGATGCAAGGCCTTTTGATATAATTATAAAATTGGGTAACAAGGTGGCCGCGATCTTCAATTAAAGCAATGATACCATTTCTGATTTGCTGGCCAACTCCGCAGTCCCGCTTTTGAGCGGGACGGGAAATGTGTTGGCTGTTGCAGTTCAAAAAGCGACTTTGGAAAAACAGTGAAGCAAGAGCGTAAGTCACGGGCAAATTAAGACCTGGACCTGCTGCCCAGGTCTGGGGAAGGAATTTGCAAAATGGACAAGAAAGTAAAGTGCTGGGAGGTCTTTGATTGCAACCAGCAGGATTGCCCTGCTTACCAGTCAAAAGAGCTCAGATGTTGGCTCATCTCAGGAACCCGTTGTCGAGAAGCCATCCAGGGACAGTTCTTGGAAAAGATCGAGATGTGTATTGCTTGTGAGCCCTTTAACAAGAATATGGACAGCGATGCGTGGGTAGAAACACTGAAAGTCGTTGAAGAGCAGTTCTCCTCCTTCAGGAGAATGGTTGAGCAGCGGGACCAAGAGTTGGAAGGCATCAGCATGGAGTTGGCCTTGGGTTTGTCTGAGGTTTTTGAGGCATTGAAGAGGATTTCTTCAGGAGACCCTAGGGTCAAGATACCTGAAACCTCGAAACTTGAGTTGATGACAAGATTAAAACAAAGCGTCAACCTAACTGCAAAGAACCTGGCAGAAATCGTGGATCTGTCCCACGAGTTTGCCATTGGTCTTGCAGAGCACTTTGCTGTGCTGCACAGGGTGTCAAATGGTGACCTCTCCGCCCGGGTCTCTGAAGGTTCTCGCGTGGAGCTTCTGGAATCTCTGAACAAGGTAATGAACGAAATGATTGAGAGTGTGTCCAGAGAAATGACCCAGCGAAAGCTGACGGAGGAAGCCCTGCAACGGGCACATGACCAATTGGAAATCCGGGTTGAACAAAGAACCGCAGATTTGAAACGGGAGATAGCTGAGCGCCAAAGGGTGGAGGAAGCCTTGCGGGCGAGCGAGGAGCTGTATCGATCATTTGTGCAGAGCTTTCAAGGGATCGCTTTTCGTGGCCATATCGATTTTACGCCAATATTTTTCCATGGTTCCGTGGAAGAGATCACGGGCTACACAGAGGAGGAACTGACGAAGGGGAACCCGAGATGGGACCAAGTGATTCACCCGGACGACCTCACTACGATTTCCGAAAGCATCCAAAAGATAACTTCCATGCCGGACTATTTGGCAGACCGAGAATACCGCATCATACGCAAGGATGGCGATATACGGTGGGTTCACGAAATCATTCAGAATTTGTGTGATAAATCAGGGAAGCCTGTCATCGTACAAGGCGCGATTCATGATGTAACAGACCGCAAGCGGGCTGAGGAGGCGTTACGGGAGAGCGAAAGGCGATTCAGAGATTTTTTGGACGATCTGGGTGACCTTGCCTATGAAGCAGATTCCACGGGTGAGATGACCTATGTCAATAAGGCCGTGGAGATTGTAGCAGGAATGCCGCGAAAAGATATCATAGGAAAACCTTTTCTACCCTTCCTTACAAGTGAAAGTCAGGAAGTGGCAGCTGAGGCGTTCAAGAAAACGCTGAACGCGGAAACCCCAGAATACGAACTGACTTTAATCAACGGGAGAATCTGTCATTTCAAGAACCAGCCGCAAAGGGACAAGGAGGATAAGATTGTCGGTGTATTCGGCACCGCCCGGGATATTACAAATCGCAAGATAGCAGAACAAAGACTCGGCATCTATCACGATAAACTTCGGACCATGGCATCCAAATTGTCCTTGGCAGAGGAACAGGAACGACGACGCATTGCAACGGAGGTCCACGACAGCATTGGCCAGAACTTGGCTTTTGCCAAGATCAAACTGGGAACGCTCATAGAATCGACCTCTTCGTCCAGTGTTAGACCCATGATAGAGGAAATCGGTACTCTTGTTGACGAGGCAATCCAGGACACACGGTCCCTGATTTCCGAACTCGGTTCTCCCGTTCTCCACGAGCTGGGATTCGTCCCGGCACTCCAGTGGCTTGCGCAGCAACTCGAGAAGCGGCATCACATCGCAACAGACTTTGAAGACGATGGTCAGCCCAAGCCATTGAGTGATGACGTTGGTGTCCTTTTGTATCAGGCAGCACGGGAGCTCTTGGCGAACATTGTCAGACATTCCCGAGCAGACTCGGCAAAAGTATCCGTTATGAGAAATCGGGATCAGATTCAAGTTGTCGTGGCCGATAACGGCGTTGGATTCGACCCGGCAGAAATCAGCCCGGGTATGGACGACCAGCGCAGCAGGTTTGGCCTATTCAGCATTCGGGAGCGCCTCGAACCTCTCGGCGGACGAATGGAGATGGCATCCGAACCCGGCCAAGGTACTAAGGTAATCTTGACAGGACCCCTTGAAGCACCTGGGCAGAGGGACACAGGAAACGCTTGATAAGGTAAAAAGGTTTTCGCCAGCCCACAAGAACCGGATTAGGAACAGACATCCGCTCCCGACTTGACAAGGAGCCCCACCACGCTTGTTATATCGGCCCTGAATCATAGTATCGAAGGAGGCGTTATGGAACAGCAGGAACGGGAACGATTGATGAACCTTGAACTCGATGAAAAAATAGAAAAATCGAAACTAGTCATAAAAGAATCCCTGAAGAGATTTGCAGACAACGAATTTGCTCTCGCCTGGACAGGCGGCAAAGACAGCACGACCATGCTGTGGCTTTGGCGTGAGGCATGCAAGGAGGCAGGCAAGCCTCTGCCTAAAGCCATGTTTATTGACGAAGGGCATGTGTTCGAGGAAATACTCGAACTCGTGGACCAGGTGAAAACTGCGTGGAAGGTGGACGTAGCAGTGGTCAAGAACACGGACGTTAGTGAAAAGGCCCAGAAAGTGGGCGACCTCATTAGAGTGGCAGACCTGAATGAAAGGAACCGCAAGGAAATTGAAAAACTCGGTTTTACGGATGAGGGCTTCCCGTTTGAACCTGAATCGTATGTGGGGAACCACCTCATGAAAACTGTTGCCATGAACGTGTTCTTGGAACACAACAGGGTCAAGGCGCTATCCACGGCCATACGCTGGGACGAACAGGAATCACGGGTGGCGGAAGACTACTTCAGTCCGAGAATGGTTCCGGATCACACAAGAGTTCATCCGATATTGCATTTAAGGGAACGGGACATCTGGGATACCATCCACAAGTACAAAATTCCCTTTTGCTCCCTTTACTACCAGGGATACCGATCCTTGGGGGCCAAAGGCTCCACCACCAAGAACTCGGACATTCCAGCCTGGGAGCAAGACCTTGAAAACACGCCCGAGCGCGCGGGCCGAGGCCAGGACAAGGAGAAGATCATGGAGCAGCTCCGCACGCTGGGATACATGTAACAGGAGAACTCGGTTCAGGGCTCTGGGGAACATCTTTGAACAAAGAAGATCTTTTTTGCTCCTTAGGCCTCGAGCCTTGTGCCTTCCGCCACACATCGCATAGATTGACTTCAACGCTATGAAAGCCGCTTGTTTGTGTCTAGGGAGGAAATTACATGGGTTTGTTTGACAAGCCGAAGAAGAAAAATTCTCGTGCGGTTGTAGTCGGTTTGGACGGTGTCCCTTATACGCTGCTCAAGGATTTGAAAGCTAGGGGCCTTATCCCCAACATGGCCACGATTTTTGACGCCGGATATTTTGGCCAGATGAGCGTATGCATCCCGGAGATTTCTTCAGTCTCCTGGTCATCGTTCATGACCGGGACCCAGTCTGGCGAGCACGGGATCTTCGGGTTCATGGATCTGCAACCCGGTACATACAAGATGTATTTCCCCAATTTCACCAATCTCAAGGCCCCCACCCTGTGGGATGACCTGGGTTCCCAGGGCAAGAAAACCGTGGTGATTAACATGCCGGCCACGTACCCTGCCAGGGAAATCAGTGGCGCGCTCGTATCCGGATTTGTGGCCATCGACATTAATAAGGCGATTTATCCACACTCTTTGATCCCGCGTCTGAAGCAGATGGAGTATCGCATCGACGTGGACACTATGAAGGCACGGGAAGACCATGACTTCTTGTTCCGGGACCTGGATGTAACACTTACGAGTCGTGAACGAGCAGTCGGGTTACTATGGGAGGATATAGACTGGGACCTATTTATCGTAGTCGTCACGGGGACTGACCGTTTGATGCATTTTCTATGGGAGGCGTTCGAACAAGAGACACATACCTACCACCAGGCCTTTCTGGATTACTTGAAAAAGGTGGATGCTTTTGTGGGCCGAGTACACGAAAGGTTCTTGGATCTGGAAGGCTCCAAAGAATCGAAGAACCATTTCTACATGCTCTCAGACCACGGGTTTACGAAGATTAAGACAGAAGTCTATCTTAATCGATGGCTGCAGGAAAACGGGTATCTTAAATTCGGCAAGGAGCAACCTGAAACCATCATGGACATCGGCCCCGGATCAACGGCCTTCGCCATGGACCCTTCCAGGGTTTACGTCAACCTTAAAGGTAAATACCCGTTGGGAACCGTGGATCCGGCAGACTACGAACAGATCCGGGAAGAACTTAAGGAAGGCCTGCAATCACTGACTTTCGAAGGTAGTGGGAAGATCGTAAACAGAATCTACTTTAAAGAGGAGCTTTATCAAGGACCCTCTGTGGACATGGGACCTGACCTGGTTGTACTGGCGCATCACGGCTATGACCTAAAAGCAAAAGTAAAATCAAAGGAGGTTTTTGGGCGGACAAACCTCGTTGGTATGCATACGCAAAATGACGCGTTTTTCGCGAGTAGCACCAATGTAAGCTGCAAGTCCATTTTTGACGCAAGGAACATCATCCTGAAGTCCCTCACATGAGCTTCCCCGCCTGACGGCCGCAATTTAGACTGATTGTCAAAAATATGTTCCGTTTGCTCGCAAGTCGTTGATGATTGAAAATATTATTTGGCGAACGACATTGTGCAATTTTGGAGAAGATTTTTGAATGTGACTGGCGTCTAAAATTGCAAGCTGTCTGAGGGC
>JBFEUB010000029.1:0-22817 GCA_041547605.1 Desulfobacteria bacterium | reverse complement strand
TGCTTTCGTAGGTGAATTGGCGTCATATTATATTGAACAGGATGTATGGGAAACGGACGTATCCCGCTATGGGATTGACATCTGGATGACCACTAACGCCATAGTCAGCAACTTTAGAATCTGTCAGTCCAACCTGGGCGTTAAGATACATGACGCCAAGGATCCCGCTGAGGCACTTGGGCCTATGTTTCGCCAGGTGGTTCACACCCTTTTTGTACTTATGGAAGAACATGAGAATGACTGGAAGGCTGTGCGAGGGAGCCGGACCGTGCCCATGTTTGGACTTGACGATTTCAAGGAACCGGAGCCAATTCAGATTGACCTGGGCCGATTGGTTACAGAGTACAAGACAGGCTTCCGTCAGTTTAAGGGCCTCTACAAGAGCATATTTTGCTCCGGTTGTTACGAAGAGCTCAAAAAGTGCGCTGCCAAAGCGAAGACCAAGTTTGTCATGCCCGTACAGACTTGGGTCATGGTTCTTTACGAGACCGCAGCGACCTTCCATGCCTGGACTCTCAACAGGACGCAACTCGTAAATCTCATTACCCCAATCTATCTTGGTCGTGTTGCTTCCTTCATCAACCAGACCAAAAAAATGAGTTCAGTCCAGGCTGAGGAAGTCGTAGAGGAACAGGCTCAGGTCTTTGAAGACCAAAAGGACTACCTCACAAAAATTTGGGATGCGCATGATTACCAAAGGAGATAACTCATGTCTAATTTCGCTCAAAAACACACCAAGATTGCAACTTTTTACCTTCTTACGAAATCTAATCCCCACTTGAAATCAGAGCTCCGTCACCACTCAAAGTGGAAGAAAGCCGTACTTGTTATGCCCCTTCTGGCATCCGAGTACATGGATCCTGAAAACCGACCGGTCTTTGAAAATATTCTCAGACAGCTCCGCTCAGCTTCTTACCTTTCTCGAATTATTCTTGGACTGGACCAGGCTGAGACGGACGACGTGCGGGAACTGGCTCGCCTTCTTGATCGCTACGAGTTAAAGAATTGCCTCATCCAGCACAATGACGGCCCTGGGTTTTCCGCCATTTATGACAAGTTGTCACAGGCGGGGCTTAGCCTTGCTGTGCCAGGGAAAGGGAGAAATATGTTCCTTTCTTTTGGCATCGCAATCGCCTTAGGCGCCCGAAGTGTGGGTCTCCTTGATGCGGATATCCGCACTTTCCGGCGAGAGCATCTGGATCGGCTTTTCTATCCGGTCCAAGTCCTGAATTACCAATTCTCTAAAGCTTTCTACGCTCGCCTGAAGGACGGACAGATGTACGGCCGGGTAAAAAGGCTACTGCTTGACCCCTTGCTTATTGCGCTCAAACGAAAATTCACGGATACCAAAGAAGAAAAAATCTTGCGACTGGTCGATTATCTGCTCAATTTTAACTACCAGCTTTCAGGAGAAGTCGTTTTTGACGTTAACCTACTCAAACGTATGCATTTTGCAATGAACTGGGGAGTGGAGATCTTCACGCTTATAGAAGTCTTTCGCAAGGCAACGAATGTCGCTCAAGTGGAGATTTCTCATGGCGCTTTCGATCATAAACATCAATCGGTGTCAAAAACAGATAGGGAAAAAGGTCTTCACAAAATGGTAGTCGATATTGTGACGACACTCTTGAGTGCCTTGGTTATTGAGGAAGGGTTAGAGATTTCGGATCATTTCATGCGAGATCTAACAGTCACCTATTTGGACGTAGCGGATAACCTCATTAAAATGTATGCTGAAAATGCTGCCTTTTCCGGCTTAGAGTATGAAGCCAACGCGGAAGAGGCCGTCGTGCACAGTGTAGTCAAAGATGCAATCCTTTATGCTGGGGATCTGCTGGTTTCACCTTATCGACTCGCGGACCGGTTTAGTACTTTTGTGGGAAGCCATGAAGCCTTCGAACCCTTTGTAGCCTCTGGCTTGTTACACGCAATTTCCACAACAGCCCGCAAGTCGCGTGACCAACTCTTTGAAACACCCCATACGGTCTCTTGGGAGAGGGTTGAGCGAAAAATGCCACAGTTACTGTACGACATCATTGACGTTGTGGAAAAGGAAAAGCGGCTTTATGTCAACTAGCCGAAAGCATGTGGTCGCACTGCCATCTTGGTTCCAGTTCATGTTATTTGTTGGAATGGCAGCTTATTTCAAGAGAAAGGCATGGCTATAAGAAATTGACGTGGAGGATGCATGCTCAAAGATACACTTAAGGTTCTCTTTCTTTCGCCAGAAGTAGTTCCTTTTGCAAAGACCGGTGGGCTGGCAGACGTGGCAGGCTCCTTGCCCAGTGCCTTGCACAAACTGGGCGTACACGTGAGGATTGGGCTTCCTTATTACCGCATGATCAAAGAAAAGGGGCTCGCGACTAGCATAGCTTCAGATTGCCTTGAGGTACCTGTTGGAAACCTCATACTGCGAGGGGATGTGCTTGAGACGGAAACTGAGGACGGGCTCCCCGTCTATTGCTTCGAACGGGAAGACCTTTTTGATCGACCCAATTTGTATGGTAACCCTGAAGGTGATTACTATGACAACTTGGAGCGATTCACATATTTTTGTCGTGCTGCTCTGCTTTTTGCCAGAGAGGTGGACTTTGATTTTGACGTCGTTCACTGCCATGACTGGCAGACGGGATTGGTTCCTGCCTATCTCAAAACACTCTACAGCAAGGATTCCTTCTTCTCATCCGCTGTTTCTGTGTTTACAATTCATAACATAGGATACCAGGGCATCTTTCCGAGAGACAGATTACCCACCTGCAATCTTCCTTCCAGTGAGTTCCATCCCGGAGGTGTTGAATACTGGGGCAGCATCAGTCTGTTGAAAGCGGGCATCATGTACTCCGATGCCATCACAACCGTAAGCCCGAAGTATAGCCAAGAGATTCAGACTGCTGAATACGGTATGGGCATGGAGGGCATCCTGCACCAACGAAGAACTCTTTTGCACGGAATACTAAATGGGGTTGAATACGGATTGTGGAGTCCGAAAACTGACACCCACGTGCCAGCCCATTACTCCCTCAAAAAGCTGGCTGGAAAAAAGCGGTGCAAAGAATCCTTGATAAAGGAAATGAACCTTGATTTTACTCTCATGAACCGGCCGGTCTTGGGGATGATTTCTCGACTCAGCGCGCAGAAGGGGCTTGATTTGCTGGTGCAGATTCTGGATGAAATCCTGGCATTGGACGTTGGCCTCGTGGTTTTGGGTTCAGGAGAGGAAAAAATTCAAGTAGCTATTCAGGAGGCAGCTGATCGACACTCCGGACACATGGGAATAAAGATCGGCTTTGATGAGCCGCTGGCACATCGTATCATGGCGGGGTCGGACATTTTTCTCATTCCATCTAAATATGAGCCCTGTGGCTTGACTCAAATGTATGCCTTGAGGTACGGAACAGTGCCTGTAGTACGTGCCACAGGCGGATTAGACGACACGATTTTCCCGTTTAATCCAGAGACGGGAGAGGGCAATGGATTCAAGTTTGAACCGTATGACGAAAAGACGTTGTTTGAGACTATCCAACAGGCCGTGAAGCTCTTCAATGATTACAGAGCGTGGGAGACACTCATGGCAAACGGGATGAAGGCCGATTTTTCCTGGGATCGGTCTGCCAAGCGCTACCTGGAACTCTATCGATCACTATTTAAGGGAGTCGAGGAAAAATGACTTCTCAACACACGGTATTTTACGATTTTAGCCTCCTATCCAATGACGACCTGTACCTTTTCAACGAAGGGAGCCATTTTCACCTTTATGAGAAAATGGGTGCTCACAAGGCCTCGCACGATGGCATTGAAGGGATTTATTTTGCTGTATGGGCGCCAGATGCTGAGAAAGTGTGCGTTATGGGAGATTTTAATGCCTGGAACAAGGACAGCCATCAACTGCGCCCCAAGGGGCAGTCAGGAATTTGGGAAGGCTTCATTCCCAATCTCGGCGCCGGCGCGGCATACAAGTATCATATTCAATCCCGCTACGCCGGCTATCGGGTGGAGAAGGCGGACCCGTTTGGTTTTTTTAGTGAGGTGCCTCCGAAGACAGCTTCCGTTGTTTGGGATCTGAGTTACGACTGGCATGACCAAGATTGGATGAACCACAGAGGTGACAAAAATCGCACCGAAGCGCCCATGGCTATCTACGAGGTGCATCTTGGTTCTTGGATGCGGGTTGCAGAGGAGGGAAATCGCCCACTTTCTTATCGGGAACTGGCTCCAAAGCTGGCTGAATATGCGGGTAATATGGGCTTTACACATGTTCAATTCCTTCCGGTGATGGAGCACCCCTTTTACGGTTCTTGGGGTTATCAGTGCGTGGGGTACTTTGCTCCTACGAGCAGATATGGGCAGCCACAGGATTTTATGTACCTGATCGAGTGTCTGCACCAAAGGGGCATTGGAGTCATCCTGGATTGGGTCCCATCGCACTTTCCAAGTGATGAGTACGGCCTTGGCTTCTTCGATGGTACCCACCTCTTTGAGCACTCGAACCCTTCCCAGCGCATCCATCCGGATTGGGACAGCCTTATCTTCAACTACGGTCGCAATGAGATACGAAGCTTTCTGATCAGCAGTGCCCTGTTTTGGCTTGATAAGTATCACGTGGACGGCTTCAGGGTCGATGCTGTCGCCTCCATGCTTTACTTGGACTATGGTCGGAATGAAGGCGAGTGGATTCCAAATAAATATGGTGGAAAGGAGAATATTGAAGCCATTGACTTTCTTCGGCGCTTCAACCAGGAGGTCTACAAGGGCTATCCGCAGGTGCAGACTGTGGCGGAGGAGTCCACAGCGTGGCCCATGGTGTCGCGTCCCACGTACGTGGGTGGTCTAGGCTTTGGCATGAAGTGGGACATGGGTTGGATGCACGACACGCTGGAGTACATGTCAAAGGACCCTGTTCATAGACCATACCATCACAACAAGCTGACATTTCGCATGCTCTATGCGTTTCATGAAAATTTCATTCTTCCGCTTTCTCACGATGAGGTGGTTCACGGAAAGGGCTCCCTTCTGGCAAAGATGCCGGGAGATGACTGGCAGAAGTTTGCCAATCTGCGGCTTCTGTTTGGCTATATGTATGCGCAGCCGGGCAAAAAGCTTCTTTTTATGGGCGGGGAGTTCGGCCAGTGGAGTGAGTGGTATCACGAGACTAGTTTGGACTGGCACCTCCTCGATTATCCGCTTCATGCAGGTCTCCAGCGTTGGGTTGGTGATCTGAATCGCGCCTATCAGAACGAACCGGCCCTGCATCTACTTGATTTTGACGGCGGCGGCTTTGAGTGGATCGATTGCAACGACGCAATGCAGAGCACGCTTAGCCTGATGCGCAAGGGACACGGGAGTGACGATGTGATAATCATTGCGTGCAATTTCACACCTGTGCCTCGCTTCGATTATCGAGTCGGTGCGCCCAGGGGGGGCTTTTGGCAGGAGATACTAAACAGCGATGCCGAAGATTATGGAGGAAGTGGCATCGGCAACCTGGGCCGGCTTGAGGCGACTTCTGTATCACATCACGGTCGTCCCCACACCCTAACAGTTACGTTACCTCCCCTAGCGGTCGTCTTCTTCAGGTGTGAAGCTCTCTAGATAAAACGTCTAGTAATGATAGATTGCTGAAAGGAACGGTGCCATGGCGAAGAGTGAGTCAACCTTGGACAGAATGCGTCGTGAGGCCCATGACATTTTTCAGGCTGCTGTTCGGGCAGTCGATCCAGAGGAAGCAATCCTTCGGCACGTCAAATTTCAGGATGACACCCTGTCGATTGGTGAGCGACAATTCAAGCTCACAGACTATGACAGAGTTTTCGTGGTCGGTGCTGGCAAGGCAGACGCCCCCATGGCAAAAGCCCTCGAGAGCCTTCTCAGAGACAGAATTGAAGACGGGGTCATTGTAGTCAAAGAAGGACATGGACTTTCTCTCCGAAAGGTCCAGGTAAGGGAAGCCGGCCATCCGGTTCCTGACGAACGAGGCGTTCAGGGGACCGAGGAGCTCCTTTCTCTCGTAGAACATGCCGGGCGGGCTGATCTGATCATTTGCGTGATGTCGGGAGGCGGATCGGCCCTTCTCGTGGCTCCTGCTGAAGGGATAACCCTGGAGGACAAACAGAAGGTCACACAGCTTCTTCTGGCCTGTGGGGCGACCATTCACGAGATCAACACTGTGCGTAAGCACCTTTCCAGGGTTAAGGGGGGTGGGTTGGCGCGTTTGGCCTATCCGGCCACTGTAGTCAGCCTTGTGCTCTCAGACGTTGTGGGCGATGATCTGGATGTGATCGCTTCCGGACCTACGGTTCCCGATTCCAGTACGTTTAAAGATGTTGTAGAAGTACTGAAGCGTTACAAGATATGGGATCGTGTCCCTCCATCTGTTCGTGACCGGGTAGACAAGGGGGAGAGGGGAGAAATAGCAGAAACTCCTAAGCCCAAAGATCCTGCTTTCGAACATTCGTCCTGGCAACTTGTAGGAACTAATCTTCAGGCACTCATAGCTGCCAGCAAGGAGGCACAACTTTTAGGTTACAGGGCGTTGATCTTGTCTGCAAGGATCGAGGGGGAAACGCGGGAGGTCGCCAAAGTCCATGCAGCTATTGTTAAAGAGATACGTGATTCAGAAAATCCTGTCCCAGTCCCTGCCTGCATCTTGTCCGGTGGGGAGACGACAGTTACCCTGCAAGGACAAGGTCGAGGAGGTCGAAACCAAGAATTCGCGCTGGCTTCAGCCATTGCTCTGGCTGGAGAAAGAGGTGTGATTGTTCTGAGTGGGGGTACAGATGGAACCGATGGGCCGACGGATGCAGCTGGTGCAATTGCTGATGGTCACACCGTGGACCGCGCTCGCGAAAAGGGGCTTGATCCATACGACTACTTGCGCCGAAACGATGCGTTTCCCTTCTTTGAAGCACTGGGGGATCTGCTGATGACAGGACCTACCAGGACTAATGTGATGGATGTGCGCATTTTTCTAGTGGACCGGAAGTAACAGAAAAGTTTACAAGAATAGATACAGGTCCTTGGTTATAGCGTGTAAGAAAGAGAATACCTTCTCTGAAAAATTCAGGAGGAAGGCATGGTACGCTTAAAGCGAGGCGCTGGACTTCGAAGAACGAAGATCGTGTGCACCATTGGACCGGCTACTTCCTCAGAAGCGCAAATCAGAAGACTCGCTCTTGCGGGAATGGATGTGGCTCGACTCAATTTCTCCCATGGAGACCGCGACAGTCACCGGGAGACCATCCGGACCATCAGGCGAATATCCCGGGAAATAGGCAAACAGGTGGGAATACTTCAGGATCTTGGAGGCCCAAAGATTCGCCTGGGTAAACTCGCAGTTGAAGAAAAGAGACTGGAGGCGGGTGAAAGGGTTGTCCTCAGCCCCAACGATGAGTCTGACCCATCAGCGCTTCCTGTCAATTACCCGCATATTGTTGACGATGTGAATACCGGTGAACGCATTCTGCTGGCAGACGGGTTGGTGGAACTCGAAGTGGAAAAGAAAGCAGTCGACAAGGTGATTTGCCGGGTGTTGGTTGGTGGCACGGTTCAATCGCACAAGGGAATTAACTTGCCATCCAGCAGCTTGAGTGTCCCTACCTTTACAGAGAAGGATCGAGGCGACCTGGCGGTAGGACTGGAAGAAGAGGTCGATTTTGTGGCCCTCTCTTTTGTTCGCCATGAGCGGGATTTAGACCCTCTTCAAAATGTCTTGAGTGAGGCTGTCTGTTCTCCTTTGTTGATTGCCAAGATAGAAAAAGCCCAGGCCATCAGCAGATTGGAAGCCATTTTGGCAGAAGTGGATGGTCTTATGGTTGCCCGGGGCGACCTAGGTGTTGAAACGCCGCTGGAAGAGGTGCCAATAATCCAGAAGAAGATTATTCAAATTGCTCGACAATCCGGTAAACCCGTAATCACAGCAACGCAGATGCTTCGGTCAATGGTCAGCAGCCCACGTCCCACCCGCGCGGAAGCCGCTGATGTGGCAAATGCGATCTTGGACGGCACGGACGGCCTCATGCTGTCCGAGGAAACAGCCATGGGGCACTATCCCGTTGAAGCCGTGCGTATATTAGATAGGATCGCCAAAGCAACCGAAGCTCATCTGGATCGACGCTTGTACATGAGCGAACCCCTCTCCGATCTGTTGCCTGCGACAGAATCGTCGATCAGTCGTGCTGCCTGCCAAATGGCCGAAGATCTTCAGGCAGCTGCTATTATGGCGGGAACGACCTCTGGGAGTACGGCTCGTTTGGTTGCTAGATGCAGGCCATCATGTCCTATCGTTGGGTTGACGCCGAAGGTCGAAACGGAACGCCAGCTGACCCTGTCTTGGGGGGTAATCCCAGCCTCGGTAGCATCCTTTTCCGATACGGAACAAATGTTTGCCTTGGCTACATCATGGGCTGTGGATCGAGGTCTTGTTAAGCCAGGAGATTGTTTGATCGTTACAGCAGGGGTTCCCGTGGGTGTCCCTGGAGGCACGAACTTGTTGCGGGTTATTGAAATCACATAATTGGGAAGCAAGGCTTGTGGGGCGTCGTTGAAGTAAAGGCCCCCTTGCGGAAGCGTGGGGTCCTTTACGCTATGTCACCCTGAATCATGAGCGGCGGTTGTAGCCTTAGTTGGAATTGTGATCTAAAAGACCAAACCAAGTTTGTCCGTTAACCCTGTCCGTTCAAGCTATTATCAAGTAAATATCGGGGATTACTTCGATGGAGCATGTATTATAGTGTGGATGAAACCATCACCCGATCTGGGAAGTTCCACCAATTGCCAGAAAGCGTTGATGGTCCTCACTGCTTCACAGAAGTTCTCGAAGCCAACTGGTTTCACGATGAAGGCGTTGGCCCCGATATCGTAGCTTTTGAATCGATCCTCTTCAGCTCTTGATATGGTGAGGATGATGACAGGCAAGCGGCGCAAGTCCTTATCCTCAGTTTGCTCTCTGATATGCTTCAGAACCTTCAGACCATCCATCTTAGGCATATTGATATCTAGTAGAAGAATGCCAGGCCACGGGGCGGACTCAAGATCGCTATACTCTCCTTGCCGGTGGAGGAAGTCTAAACACTCTTCACCATCATTGACAACGTAGAGCGGGTTGGCGATGCGATATTTCTTCCACGCGCGTCTGGTAGCTATAATGTCGTGTTCATCGTCCTCGGCCATCAGAACAACAAATGGTCGTTTGCCCATCTCTATTTTTCCCTCTGTACTTAAGGAAAGGTAGTTGCCAACATACTCCCTTCATTCTGTAATCACGAATTCTCCGTAATGACAGAGTTAGCAACATCTCGTCGCCCACGTTCTGACATTTTCATATAAATTCTCCTAAGCCCTATAAACAGGTCACGTTGTTTCTTTTCGTCGGTGCCGTATCTTGCCCAAGGGAAGTTGACATGGGTCTTCATCTCGGCTTTCGTTCTCGCGGGAGCCACTCCAAATGAAGCCAGCTTAGCCATAGCTGACCAAACCAGTGCCTTAACAGCAGCCCAGGTGAGACCCTGCATGATGGCTTCCCACATTATATAGGCCATGGCGATCATCCAAGGGGGTGGTTCGATGAGTTTGTACTTTATATGTACACGTTTTTTCTTCAGACCAGGGTACGTAATTTTATCCTCTTCGTATCTGGCCGGATACAAAAAGTCATAGTAGACGACCCTCTCCAGAGGAGACAATTTTCGATGGAGTGGCTTAAGTTCAGTGGGGACAAAAAATCCTGATTCAGGATAATCGTCGACGACATCCACAGTTAAATTTTTTTCGTTAACAACAATGTATTTCATAGTTACATCTGCTCTGGTATTCCCGGTAACTTTTTATTTGCGCACAGGAGTCTCTGTTCATCGTGATATTATCTCTTCACGAAATTGCTCCCCCGCCACATCATGCTGAGGTGGGTGGAGTACTTACTCAAGGAAAACAGCGTTTCATTCTTTCTGCTTGGGCTTTTCAATTATTTTTCTGATCCGTTCCCTTCAAATAGAAAACCCCACCTATTCATGAGACATGGGGTTTGCATATTGGGCTCATAGTATCCTCTTGGCCAGGGGTGAGCGGGGGATTCCAGAATGCCTCCTATTTACCACAAGTTGTTAAAAAAACAATACTATTTTGCCACGGAATAAAATATGGAGGAAAATCCAGTAGAATGCTGTTGGCGAAGCCGATTAGGGCTGTTTGTCAAACTTCTTATAGTACCTTTGAGGTTATATACCATGCGGGTAAGGGTGTTGATTAAAAAAGGCCATAAAGAAGGCGTTATTTCAGTGAGAAACTATGCGTATGGCGAATAAAGCGTGATCAAAAATGGGCCCGGAAGTGGGTGCCTGCAGTTGGAAGCGCTTCCTCATCGGGGCAGTGAAGTGTCGGCACCCCTAAAGAAAGCGTGCTTTTGGCTACGGTTCCTTCCTATGCAATTTGTAGTCCTTTTACAAGGGAATGAGACAAAAAGCAACCCCTAAATGCCAAATGACGAAAAGGACTAGGTCCCGGATCTGCCCTCTTTTCAAGTATCCGAGCAACGGAGGTAGGGAGAGCCCATAGCCTTATTTGAGCCATGGGAAATCCTCGGTAAGCGTGTATTCTGGTCTCGGGGTGCGATTTTTTATGGGCAGAGAGTTAGTTTTTCTCCACTGACCCCGGGCTTGCATTCAGCACTAAAAGAACAACCTATCTATCGGCATTACCCGCACTAGGGGGAGGACTCAAAGGCGAGACAAAGAACAAGAATTAAAATCACAAAACCGGTTACCAGGAGATTGATGGCATCAAGTGGTGACAATGAGACAATAATGTTTTGGATAATTGTGTATAGCGGCATTGGCAACACCTCCTTTCTTAGTTGTAAACATGGAGGTGATTCTGCGGGTCACTTCTTCAGTTCCGTAGCGATGTAAACACGTGGGAAACATTTACAGTAATATGAATTGTCAAAGGACACCGAAAATGGGCACATATACGATTGTGCTTCCAGACACTCGGCAAACGATCCGAGTCCAATATCTTTTGCTTTACAGGTAAACCCGAGTCCGGGCTTGAACCATTTAAAATCTTTGGGCATCCTTAGTCCGTTTATAGCTTTTTCTACTTCCTGAAAATTTGCTCCTTCTTTCCGTGATCCCCTTTGGCATGGTGAATGGGCACCGAGAACATTCACCCCTGCGCTCCCCTCTTTCAGGCTTTCTTTGCTTGAGCTATTTTCCGGACTGGATAATTGCCTTAATCGGGCTTTTGACCTCGCTGGTTCGGATAGGATATTTCTCGGCCAGTTCAACATCTTTCTCTGGAACTCCTTATACGCGGATATGGTGACTTCAGTTATTTTAATCAAGAATTTGGCTTTTTGACTATCTAGGACAACACCAATTTCTCGGGGGTAAAATACGGTTTTTTCACTAAAAAAATACGAATGAAAACCCGAACAGAAAGAGGATGTTGGTCACATCCGCGCAAGGGGTCACCGATGGGCCCTCTAAAGAAAAAGGATGCGCGGAGCATATCAAGAAGAGGATGTGCTACAGTGGGTTAAGGTTTGAGCATGACGAGATTTAGGGCGAACTGTGAATCCCATGGCTTGATGTGGGCTAAGGAAAATCCCAGATCGGGGTCATTTTTCTCTTCTCAGGCTTTTTCTTTTCTGTGCAGAGAGAAAATTTGTCGCCGCCGACCCGAGACTTCCCTATTGGGATACAACCCCCCCGGACCATTTTTCAGGACAGGTCATCCCGTTCACTCCTTTAATTTCTGGGCAATATGAACACGAACAGGACATTTACAGTAATGGGAGTAACCAAAAGGCACAGAGAAGGAGCAATTGTATGAATCCTTCTCCAGACACTTAACATATGACTGGAGTCCAATATCTTGTGCTTTACAAGTAACCCCGAATCCCGGCTTGTAGCATTTGCATTCTTTGGGCAATATTAGTCCGTCTGTGGTTTTCTTCTTGGTACCATTATATGCTTGTTCCATCTTATGCCCCCTGCCAATATTTATCTGCGGCGCCACGCTCTGAAGCCGCTGGAATAGCATCCTTGGGAACTGGAGGATATAGCGTCAGGAATGGGGTTCGCCCTTTCTGGGCATGTCACAACTCCCAGGGGATTTGGAGGTAAGCTTATGACCGAGCGCCAAACTCACCAACGGCCCATCCTGTCTCTAAACTTAAGCACATTTTTTGTTCAGGAAAGTGGGGTCAACACTGTATTTTGCCAAAAAAAGTAACGTATTTCATAGGTAGGAATACCCGTATGGCCTTATCTGGATTGAGGCAATTGACGCTGATGATTTCGACCGGGAAGTCAAGAAGCTGCGTGAGAAATGGCTGAAGGGAGAATTAGCTAAATGACTGAGGAGAAGATCAACCTTGAAGGCCTGACCAAAGAGGAACTGAAAGAACTAGTCGGCTACTGCACAAGGATATTTGCCCCCTGTTTGACCAGATCACAAAAACCCTGGGTGAAATAATTGATGCTCATGACCGCTACGCATAGATCTTGCTGGGAGAGCAAATCACATCGCTTTTCAAGCAAGCGGGGAGACCATGAAGCGCAGGGGTGAATCGGGCTTGACCCTGCTAGTCTTCGCTGGACGGTCAAAAAGAATGACACAAGCGAATAGTAGCCAACACCGATGGGAGAAAGCACGCAAGGATTAGGGCCCTCAGTTCCAGTTGTCCTCAGTCGTCCTCAGATGGTTTATCGGACAATCGAAGCGCTAGAAGGCCCACACCTATCGCCACAAGTACAATCATGTGAGCAGGAGACAGTGCCATTGGTAACACCTCCTTTTGTAATTTGGGTGAAGAACATGCAAGTAAGCAAAACTCGTACCGACTCAGAGGAGCAGGAAAAGGGGCGCTTAGGCAAGGACGGAAGGTCAATCAGGGTTTAGGTTTTAGTCTTGGTCTCAATGAAAAACTCAATTCCCATTTGTTGTGATTTCCTGTGGAGTTTCTAACACAGTAGGGTTGAAAAAGACACAGGGGACCGGGACGATGCAGAAGAATGACAAGGGCGAATAGTAGCCAAGACCGATGGGAGAAAGCACGCAAGGATTTGGGAGGCCTTAGTTGCAGTTGTCCTCACTCTTCCCAAGGCGGTTTTGAAAGCCACGCAAGAAACCAAACGAGTATACCTGTTGTCAGAACTATGATGACGTGAAAGATTGACATTGGCAGCACCTCCATTTGTGATTTTGTGGATACCTGTCAACCGTCATGATTGCAGGAGCAACATGTATATAAAAATGAGCAAAAGCGCTAGAAACCCAGCGAGTGGCATGGGAATTACAGGACTTCCTTACTCCCCCTTGTCCTTCTTTAAGCTTAAACAAACACACAGAACAACCGTGGCTATTGCCGCAAAAGCAAAAGCGACCCCGAAAATAATGGCGTCACTAACACTATATATTCGCGAGAAATGTGACAACCATGGCATGGCAATACCCTCATTTGTCATTCATTAGCTGCTTAAAATGAAATTTTGCAAAACTCATGCCGTTTTCATAATGAGGGGGCATCTAATAACAGATACGGAAAAACGGGCTTTAATGGAAGAGGCAAGGCTCGCCGGTCAACGTGAAGCAATTTTGACGATGCAAGATGTTCAACAGGCCGAAAATTATGCGCAGACCATATCTGTTCAACGGCGCATGCTGGAAACCGCTCAGAGTTAACTTGCCCACAACCCGGATATTGCAGAGCATAGTGACTTGTGGGGAATATAACTGCAAAACGTACCCCATGACCCATATAACGATCCGGATGGGAGCAAGCGCCTTGAACTGGCCGGCAAAAAAGTCGGGGAGTAAGACGAATGGGAAGAAAAGGCGTTCATGATCCCGACGAAGTAAGCCAGGAGCAATCGAACCAGGAATGTGCAGACATGTTGCGTTCACGCCAGAACCGCTTAAAGAAAACCTATGCAAGCCGAAAGCCGATAGACGATTAAAGGCAGGTATCACTCGGTCTATTCGCTCCTTGACATTCAAATACCCTTGTGGGCGGTGTGATAACAAACAGCCGGGAGTCGGTTGTAAGTGTAGGCAGCAGGACGCTTACCTGTGAGATACCCTCCTAAGGAACGTAGGAAGCCTAACCGGAAAATGGCATTTTCCCACCCTCCATAGAGTCGAGTAAAGATACTAAAATCATATCATAAGATTTCCAGGGTAAGCAGAAGAAAAGATAATATGGCATTATCTTGAACCTGGCCTGATGCAAGATTGTCAGGAACTGACATCTGAAGATAAAACACCTACGGTTCATTGCAGGCGAGGAACGCTCACAAGAGTCCAGGTTGTGTCCTTAATGAGGCTGAAGGCCGAATTACCCTTGGATTTGAGTGAAGCGACAAGAACTCGCTCTCAGTTTCCTATTGTTTTTGGATTTGCATTTATGCTGGAGCTTTCCTTGTGATATAACAAAAAAAACAATATAAGCACCCAAACGATTGTCTGACCAATCCTAAAGGGTAGCCCCCAGGGCACTGGCAGGCGATAGAGTGTTCCAGGAATAAACAAAGCTGCCGATGAAATGCTTAGCAGAACTGTGGCAACTACATCATGCGCGTCGGCACGTGGTCCACTTTTGGCGATCCGGAATAAAGTAATTATGGGAAATAGTATCAGCAAGTCGTCATATAATCTGTGGTAGGTCCAGAATCGAGCTACAATGGCCGTCACACCTAACAGACGCCAGAGGTCATCATGCCGGTGCCAGTAAGTCCAACCACCTAGCATCACAAGTAAAAGAACAGACCCAAGAGAACTCCATCTTGGTATTCCCATGGCGGCCAACCAGGTGTACAGATTCGCATAACCTCCAGTCACCGACTGGGCATTCTTCATCCAGTCCTGTAATAGGGTTGCTAATCCGCTCTCTTGAAACGATGCGGCCAATAGGGACAACAACACGTAGCCCATTAGGGCAAGGAAAGGCACTCGCAGTCGACCGGACACAAAGAGTACTACCCAGAAAAAAGGCACCGTGATTGATGGTTTGACGAGGCTCATCAACACTAGCAAGGCGGCTATTAAGCTCCGATGCGACACGGGCCGTGCCTTTTCTAAGATCAAAATTCCGCCAAGTAATGCCGCTAGGACATGGACAGTGAGTTGGCCGTTACCAATTGTTACGTTTACAGGATATGTTGAAAGAACTAGCAATATAATAAAAGCGCGCTCCTGAGGCGTCCTTGCTCCACTTTCTTTTAAGAACATGTGGGCAATCCAAACAACTATAAATGCCGTAGTAATTGCCCAGAGCCATCGAGCTTTCGTAAAATCGAGCCAACCCAAAAACGGCCAGAGCATTGGATAGCTCGCTGGCGGATATACTGCCTCTTTCTGTTGTGTGTATACTGGGCTTCGAGCAAACCATCGGTGCACCTCATTTTGGCGGAACCTTAGGTCTTTGGCTCCTTGCATGCTTTGTTCCAATAGAAGACGATGAGTCTCATATCCGAGCCTGAGGGGCGCAGCTAGCACCAGGAGCCCAATTGCTATGCCAAGAACTGTTCTGTAGCGCTTTGCCCACCAATTTCGAAGTCTTGAAACAATCACGATGCTTTCTTTTTCCTTAGAAATTTACTTGTGATGGCAAGAGTGTAACAAGCTTGGAAATGTTGGAGTTATCACACAAAACCTGTAGTACATAGCAGGTATCAAAGGCTTTAGCTGGGTGATGTTTATCAATTATCGCAAACATCGTCGAATGATCTAAATACTCTGTATAAGTTAGGAATTTCTTATTGGCATATAAAATACTGGCAAAACCAAAATCGCACTCACTTACCAATTTCTCTGATAAAGATCGACACGTGTCTCATGATCCTTGAATACCGTGAAATGAATGCGCCTCAGACCGGATTTCTCCAAACTTGGCGCAATAGATTTTATTGGAAATCTCGTCGAGTCGTTTAACGATGTAATAACGACAACTCCATCTAGGGATTGGGCATTAAGTTGATTCTGAAAAAACATGTCAAAATGATTTTGACTTATTGAATAAGTACTATCTGGTGGTAGGCCGATGAAAAGAGACCTTTTTCCAGACTGCTCTGACCGCCGCAATACAGGAAGCAGAATATCTTGAAACCAGGAAGGAACGTTAAAGCGATCCATAAATTCTATAAGCTTAATTATTTCTTCAACGGGGAGAACCGAGCCTGCCTTTGCGACTTCGAGATAATTGTCCTCTACGATAAGTTTCCAATCGAGATTAGGCGGGCTCTATAATTTTTAAAGATTCAAGATTACAGATTCATATCATAGCTTCTTGAGGAGTCCAATTACGACGCAGAGATATAACATAAACCTCTCTTTTAGGCAGTCGGTTGGGGAATCGTATGCTTGAAGACATGAAAGCAATGTTCCATTGCCATGGCGTGCTGAGGAATTAGATTGATGAATTCTACACCGATGGCGTTGCCTGTAACGTGGGCAATTCGAGGTCTTACCTGAATAGCGGACTTCTCCAGGGGAAGCTTTATCATAAGATCGATCTCGTCTCCTGTCCTAAGATCTGAAGCATCCTCAGTTTGAACTAATAAGCCACAAGGACTGAAATTTTTAATCATGTGTGAACCTTTGCGTCCCAATACTTCTACGGACAGATTAAAATCTATTCTGGCGTGTCTTCTTCTTTCTTTCCTCACAAGTTCACCTCCCATGCACACAAGAACCCACCCCTCTGTATGAGAAGCAGGGTCTTGGTACTCAGTTCATGGCATCCTCTTGTCCTATTAAGGGAGAAGATGTTTTTTGGCGACCAAGCTTGTCATTCAGTTTTTTTCTAACTGCGCCCCTTCAAGGCTTTTAGCCACGTCATCTGTGAAGAGGCTAAGCTGATGTTGGTATACAGGCTCCTGGTTCCTTATTGACACTATTACGTTGCCTTTCTTATCCAGGACCCTCAAATCAATATTGTCGTATACGTATAGCTGGTAATTCCAACGCTTTTCGACAAAAATCTTACCAGTAATAACATAGTTTGCTTCATCTTCTTTGTGTGTATAGAAAGGAAGAAGGGAGTCAATAAGGGCATCTTTAAAAATGCCAACAGCTTCCTCCCATCCATGAATTAATGATAAGGCGATCTTATCCTTCTTAGAAAGGCGGAAGTCTTGTGGCTTCATAACCACGTTGGTATGATGGTGTGCCGCACATGCATTTATGAACAACGACGGCAAAATGGAAATTAATATCAGAAAGACATGAAACTTCAGAATGGACTTTTTCATGGCACCCTCCGAGGAAAGGCTATTTCTTGGGCTTCTTCTCGTACTTTTTGAGGAGGTCTCGGATCGCGTCTTCAAGAAGTTTATTTGTAGCACACTTATGGTTGATTGCGAGGATTTTGAGTCGGCGCAGCAACTCACCATCAATCGTGGTCGTGAATCGTTCTCTTAAGGCCATGTGTATTCATACTCACAGTCAAAACCATATTCAAGAAAAAAAGCATTTGACATTATACGTATATATGTATATACGTATTTAAGCAAAAATGTGAACTCCAAACCTTAGGCTGTGAAATCTTACCATCGACATACAGCGCTTGAAGATACCCCACGTTGCGAAGCGTGGGGCGGGTGGCATATGCCCGTGAGTACATCTTCCGGCGCTTTTACTTTGAGGCCCGCGCACGGGGGCTTTCTTTTGTTCGGAAAACACCCTGAAACTGGACAAAAACCTTCGCAGATTCGACGATCTCATGACCTTAATGGTTTACCATGGTAAGGCTTTTAATCGAAAACAGGCCCGTAGAGGATGTTTTATTGGACGGAAAGGAATACTTAGGGCCAGGGGAAGTTCGTGTTGTTTGTTATTTCTCTTAATTGGTATAGAAGGTCTTCCCCTGGCCCTATGCCAAATATGAAACACGCAGTGGCCGATGGCAAGGTGAACACTGTATATTACAACACACAAGGCTGTATTTTCGGGAAGAAAATCCAAGAACAGAACCGAATGCTCCGGAAGTGTTGGGAACAAAAAGAGGAAAGGCCACAAGGTTCACTCTTTTGGGTGTCCTGAAGCAGGGGGTAGGGAGAGAACCGTATGGCCTTATATGTGCCAAGGGAAATCCGGGATCAGGGTCGGTGTCTCATCCTATTATGCCATTATAGGTGCAGTGAGACAAAATCTCGCCACAGACCTCAGACTTCCCTATCACTCCGAAGAGCAAGCACACCGCGCCCACCCATAAGAGGTATGTGGCCAGGCTTGATTCGGAGCTTGGTTAGAAAGGTTATGTTACGCTCAGAATTCCTTCGCTTCGTGTACACGAGCGGGGCATTTACAGTAATGCGTGTAACCAAAAGGTATAGAGAAGGGGCACGAGTCCATCTCTAGACATTCAACAAAAGATTCGAGTCCAATATCTTTTGCTTTGCAGGTAAACCCGAGTCCCGGCTTGAACCATTTAAAATCTTTGGGTAGAGTCAGTCCGTCTAGGCAGTTTTCTTTTTCATGCATATTCTTATGAGCTGCTTCCATCTAAGACCCCTTTGGGCCAACATCATTCAGTACTGATATTTGACATTATTCTAAGCAGGAATTTGACGGAATCATATACGTGGCAACCCTTATTTTTTAACGGTAAAACACTATTTCTTTGTTGGGGAATTACTACGTAAACCCCATAACAAGGGGGGTGATTCTGTCGCATCCAGGCAGGGGTGCCGGATAGACCCGTAGAGGCCGTTTGGACAGAAAGACGTGATGGAAAGCAGAGACAACTATTCCTATGAAGTCTTGTAGAGAACGATGAACAGAGGGATAACAAAGCATAGGACAATCATTGTGAACGAAGTCCACAGCAAGAAATTATCCGCATTTAGGCTTTTCCATGACGAAAGGATACATCCCAGTGCCACTGTCAAAACCTCGCTGCGTGGAGTGAGACTATTTGCAACCGCTTAAAGATCGTCCCTGGGAACTGGAGGATATAGGGGGTAACGGTAACAGGAGGAAAAGCCGTTCAGACTATATCGCAGACTCCAGAGGTTAAGGGGAGTAACCAGGATAACGGCTAACTGTTTTGTATGTCAAAGTAAGCATAATGCGTGGCAAAGTCAAGGTATCGGACAAAATCAGAACAAGGGGTGTTACCGTCAGACAAAACATTAAAGGAGGTGATTTGATATCGGGATGATCTACAAACGGGGCAAGACGTATTGGATCAAGTATTACTGGAACGGTAAGCCCTATTACGAATCTTCCAAGAGCCCCGAGGAGAGCAAGGCTAGATGCCTCCTGAGGAAGCGCGAGGGGGAGATCTCAGGGGGCAAGTTGCCGGGTATCTACTTTGACCGTGTGAAGTTTGACGAACTCGCAGACGATTTCTTGGCGGATTACAGAATCAATCAAATGAGACTGCCCAAGAGGGCCGCATTGAACGTTAGACACCTTCGGGAATACTTTGAAGGCTTTCGGGTGCCCCAGATTACCACACCAAAAGTGCAGGCATACATTGAACAAAGGTCGGCGTGGCTTTGTAGCCTATGTGAAACAGCCTTCATTCCGGGGCAAGTTGAAAATATCAAAGACCCTTTGTGTCCGCACTGCGATTCAAAAGATATTATGAAAGGTGCCTCAAACGCCACAATCAACCGTGAGTTGGCAGCACTTAAGAGAATGCTGAACCTCGGAGCAAAGCAGACCCCACCTGAGGTTGACCGGGTGCCTTATATACCTATGCTCAAAGAGAATAACACTCGGAAAGGCTTCTTTGAGCATGCGGACTTTCTGGCTTTGACGGAACAACTGCCAGATTGCCTGAGAGGTGTTGTTACATTTGCCTACAGAACCGGATGGCGGCTGTCGGAGATTACGGGCCTGACGTGGGATAGGCTAGACCTTGAAAATGGCATGGTCAGGCTTGAGGCAGGGGAAACCAAGAACGAGGAGGCCCGAACGATCTATCTATACGATGAGTTGAAAGAACTCATTCACGGGCAGCATCAAGCCCAAAAACGGCTTCAGGCCTTAACTCCTTTTGTGTTCCCAAACATTCATGGCAACGGCCAGATAAAGCAGTTCTATAAGGCATGGGGCAAAGCATGTGAGGGGGCCGGTATCGGGAAGAAGTTATTCCACGACTTTAGGCGAACCGCGGTTAGGAATATGGTAAGGTCCGGCGTGCCTGAAGCTGTAGCAATGAACATAAGTGGTCACAAGACAAGGGAGGTATTTGAGCGGTACAACATCATTGACAATGCCGATTTAAAGCTGGCAGCAGAGAAGCAACAGGCGTATCTTGAAAGCCAAATGGTTACAAAAACGGTTACAATCCTCGATTTCATCGAAAAAAGGGCTAACCAGCAATGTGGCTAACCCTCTTTCCTTATTGCATTTTTCTTTGGCTGGGAGACCAGGATTCGAACCTGGGTTGACGGAGTCAGAGTCCGTAGTCCTTCCGCTAGACGATCTCCCATCAGACGTTATGCATTAACCTAATACACAAACGTGCACTCGCAGTCAAGGCTCAAACAAGTCTTGACAAAAAACGCCAAACTGAGTAAATAAAAAAGTTTAAGTCACATTGAAAATCCTTTGATTTTGCAATGCAACAGCGAGCGAATTCCCTGTAGATTGCTGCAGGGAATGCGAGCGAATCTGAAAATGGTACCCTTCTTTACATTCGAAGATTCCCTGCAGCTTGCCGCAGGGAGCTTCAATTTTTAGTCTTGGAGGGAATGCAGATTGATGAATGGAGGTTCGAATCTGCATCCCTGCTTGGCAGCAAGGCGAACAGAGAATCATCATGGAGCAGGTGTTGTTGCTAAATGCCACTTATGAACCCTTGAAGGTCATTGACTGGAAAAGGGCGATACGGCTTCTTACTTTAGAAAAGGTGGAAGTCTTGGAGGAGTATGACAGAGAGATCCGTTCAGTTACGTTCGCCATAAAGCTGCCGGCTGTCCTTCGCCTTCTTAGATACATAAGGTATCGGAAAAAGGATATCAAGTTTTCTCGGGCAAACATTTATGCGCGAGACAACTTTCAATGCCAGTATTGCGGGCGTAGGTTTGAATCTCAAGACCTGACCTTCGATCATGTGGTCCCCAAGAGATATGGGGGAAAGACAGAATGGGGCAATATCGTCACATCCTGTTACCGGTGTAACCGGGTAAAGGGAGGCAAGAGCCTACGAGAAGTTGACTTTCAACTTAAGAAGAAACCAGTCAAACCTGATTGGGTGCCTTTCCTCATGATTACTATACGTGCCAAGAGTGTTCCAGACTCCTGGCGCGATTACCTATACTGGAATTTAGAGTTGCAAGACACCTAGCGTAAACTGTTCGGGGGTTTTCAGGACCCCGAATGGTGAAGCCTATCCTCCAGATGATCGCCCCCAGCCCCCTCCACCAGGCGTATTGATAACAATAATGTCCCCTTTGGACGCCTGAAAAGTGGTGCGGCCCGGAAGAGGCACCTCAGTTCCATCCCGGCGCCTCAGAAGATTCTTTCCACACGCAGCGTCACCCCCCCCGGCAATACCTTTTGGGGGAAAACGCCTTCTTTCCGACTGAATGGACACCACAGCGTCTTCAAGGAGAAGGAGTTCGCGGGTGACCCCCATACCTCCCGGGTGGAGGCCAGTTCCTCCCGACCCCTCCCTGAGCCTGGTCTTGAGAACTCTTACCGGATAAACGGTTTCCAGCACCTCGGTCGGCGTGGTAGCTGTATTGGTCATGTGAACGTGAACTGCGCTTGCGCCCTGACATCTTGGACCTGCGCCCATGCCGCCTGCGATCGTCTCGTAATAGGTCTGTTCCTTCCATCCTAAAGCAAGGTTGTTCATGGTTCCCTGGCCTTGGGCCGGGATCTGGTCGGGGAGGAGATCCCTCAGGGCAAGGAGAAGGACATCAACAATCCTCTGGGAGGTTTCAACATTTCCGGAACTGACGGCCGCCGGTGGTCGCGGATTAAGAAGCGTTCCTTTGGGTGCCACGACATGCACGCTTTCGTAGCATCCCTGGTTGGGTGGGACGTCCACAGGGAGGAGGCACCTTAATACATAATAGACGGCTGACCTGGTCACGCTGATAGGCGCGTTGGCATTTCCTTCACTTTGCGGTGCGGTTCCCGTGAAATCGATCTCTAGCGAACCGTCTTCAATAATTACTTTAACTGTGATTCGGATTGGTTCAATCTCTCCGTCCAAATTGTCTGATGCTTCGGATACCCTGTTCGGAAGAGTCATCAAGTGTGCCCTTACTCTTGATCTTGAATAGTCGATAATTGCCTCTACGAAGCTCTCAAACGCTGTCTCCCCATAGCGACGGATGAAATCAATGCATCTGGACACCCCAAGACAGTTGGCTCCCACCTGCGCATTCAGATCCCCAATTCGCTCGGCTGGGTTTCTGGTTTCATTTTCAAACACTCTCAACACATCTTTTCCAACAACCCCCTTTTGGACAAATAGGGTAGGGGGGATGACAATCCCTTCTTCATCCAGCGTGGTGCTTTCCCCTGGCATCGATCCAGGGGTCTTTCCACCTACATCCGCGTGATGGGCACGGTTCACAGCGTATCCCTTGAGCTTTCCCTTCCAGAAAAAAGGTGCGATCAGGGTAATATCCGGAAGGTGAGACCCCCCGCGATACGGGTCATTGACAATCACCTGATCACCAGGAGATAGCCTTGGAAAATCGGCGACAACTTGTTCGACAGCCGATGGCATGGCACCAAGGTGCACTGGGATGTGTTCGGCTTGGGCAATCAGTCGACTCTTAGCGTCAAACAGGGCACAGCTTTCATCCATACGTTCTTTGATGTTGGGGGAAAAGGCCGTTCGTCTTAGGTTTCCT
>JBFEUB010000028.1:0-22893 GCA_041547605.1 Desulfobacteria bacterium | reverse complement strand
CCTCAGACAGCTTGCAATTTTAAACGCCAGTCACATTCAAAAATCTTCTCCAAAATTGCACAATGTCGTTCGCCAAATAATATTTTCAATCATCAACGACTTGCGAGCAAACGGAACATATTTTTGACAATCAGTCTAGAGAAGTCAAGATAACAGATTCATATCATAAGATTTTCGGGGTGACCAGGATTGGAGGGTTATAGGCTCGTAACTGCTATCAATGTGGACTACATCGTACGGAACCTCACGACTGGCGTGGTGTTAGGTGGGTTCGATTCCGGCATCGCCCTCCAATTGAAGCTCCCCGCCCAGGGGGCCTCTGCCTAAAGGAGGGTGCGTCGCAGCCCGAAAAGGACGGCAACCTATTTCAGCTTGCCTCCCTGTATCCCGTCTGCGAGACGGGGGGGGCGGTTTGCGGCAGTACTTCCTTCCCGGGAGGCAGGTCGGTCGAGCAACATGGCCACAAGCCGCAAAGCCTCCTCCCGTGTCTCAATTTCTTGGTTCAATCTCGCGTCTTCCACCTTCTGCAGCAATTTTCCGAAAAGTTCAGACGGCTTGAGGCGGAAATGTTCAATGAGGTCTTTTCCGGTAATCAGCCGTGGCGCTTTCATGGTGGGCTGGAACTCGTTGAAATATCTTCGGAATATCTCATTCAAAAACGTCGCAAACGCCTCCTGGACTTCGGTGCTGCGCCCCGCCTTCGCACGTTGATCTGCCATGCTGTGAACCAATAGCCCAATAATATGGTCCTCATATTTTCTGACAAACCGAGCAAGGCTCCTTGTCGTGAGGCTTCCCCTCTGACGGGCGACAAAGAGATGAAGCGGGAGAAGATGACTTCCTACGACGAGCTCTAGGTACGCTCGCTCCTGACCAGACATCCTGAGCCTCGAGCAAAGGCTTCCAGCAATCAGAACCCCCTCTTGCTCATGGGCCAGATAACGGACCTTTCCGGCAGCATCCATACGGCGGGTTGCAGGCTTGCCCAAGTCATGAAGCAAGGCAGCCCATCGCAGAAGCACCTTCCGATTGCCATGTTCAAGGTAGCTGCGCATGGGTTCGACATACTCCGGCCAGATCCTGGGATATTGTCTGAGTACGAACTCCATGTGTTCATAGGTCTCCATGACATGATCAAAGAGGTTGTGTCCGTGGTCATCACATGGACAGTCACGGCACGGTCCAAGCTCGGGTATCAGCCTTATCAGGAGCCCTACCTCCGACATCTGTTTGAGGTAAGGATAGGATCTGTCTGCTTCCGCCATCCCAAACAGCTCAGCCCTTATGCGTTCTCCGGCCGATTGGGCAATAAGTGCGGCGTGCTCTTTGATGACAGAAAGGGTCTGGGGTGAGATCTCAAAGTCTAAGACAGCAGCGAGACGGAATGCTCTGAGCATGCGGAGCGGGTCGGTCAAGATGGCATCTTCTGAGATGAGTCGGATGGTTCTCGATCTAATATCCCTCAGGCCTTCAACCGGGTCGATCAGGGTTTGGGAAGAGAGGTCAAAACCGAGGGCATTGACCGTGAAATCTCGGCTTTTCAGGTCGTCGTCAATGGTGTCGCCATGTAAGGGGGAAAAATCGAGAACCTTGTTGCCTGATACAACCCTATAAACCGCTTTGTCCGCTTTGCCCATCTGAACCGAGCGGACACCAAGTTTTATTGCAACTCTCTCCGCAAGGGCCCTGGCATTCCCTCGCACGGCAAAGTCATAGTCGTTGGATCGAACACTGAGAATGCGATCCCGAAGGGAGCCGCCCACAAGATAGACACGTCCGATCTCAGAGAAATCAGGTAGTTGACCCGCTACCTTGCTGAGCTCTTGCTTCAATAGCTTGAACGGCCTTGTCACAGTGCTGGACGATGCGGTTCAGCATGTCAAGAAAGTAAGGCTCATCCTTTCGCCTGGCAAATTCCGACTGTTTCTCCTCGATCTGCCGCAGGTATTGAAGGTCTTCAGGGGTGCCCACTCTCTCTAATGCTCGGACTACAACCCTGAGAAGGGTTATGAGGGAATTGAGGTTTTCTCGGCTCTTCTTCAGCCCGTACACCTGACCGCGTGGATCACCGTATGCCCGTATAGCATTTCTGAGCACATGACCGGCGATGGGCGGGTTGAGGATGGAAAGAAATATGTATATCTCTCTTTCAAGGGATAAAAGATACTTTACAGACAAACCTTCATCCTCGGATGCGAACCCCCAGAGTCCTTGTTTAGTCTCTGTGTGGATCGTTTCAACCTTTCTGATAAAGTCATCTTGTCCTTGCGCTATGGTCTCACTGGTCGCTGTCATGGCCTCTGGATTGATATTGTCTTTTACGAGGAGCACCTCTTCAGGTGTTATTTCAATCTCGGTCCCAATTTCCCAGTTTTCTTTTCTGAGCAATATATTCCCCAGCATGATCGCATCTCTGTCAGAGGGCAACACCTCTGTGGAATTGCTCATAAAGTCTTCCAAAAGCTTCCTGATTCCTTCTTCTGGACGATCTAGCCTGGGTATGAGGAACTGGAGGGCATTCAAGAAAGCAATGCGGTCGCTTTTTTGCCTCATCTCTTTGAGGTAAACCCACAGGAAAAAGAATATATTCGCACCGTATTTTGCAAACTCGGGAATTCTGTCTTCAAAAGCCTTTCTTAGAAAGCCGCCCTTTTCGTCGAACAATGCCTCGATATTTTTTACGAGGCGCGGGGCCTCTTCAACAGAAATACTGAACATCCTTGAAATGATGTCGTAATCGTAATCATCGAAAGCTACCGATTCCGTCATTATCGCCATCAATTTTCTTCTCGTGCGTGAACGGCCTTTGAAGAACTTTACAAGGTCAATGATCTTATTGTGAATTTTTGCAGAAAAGGGTTGCTCACCGGGCCTGGTCGCTTCTATGACATCCCCCTTGATGGTCAGGTCATCAAGGAGTTCATCTCTCATGGGTTCAAGCCTGTCCTCCACATTATTGAGGAGTTCATCTTCAACATCTTTTCCTTTCTTACGGGTCTCGACCTCTTCCAATACTGCGGTGATTTTGTGAAGGCTTAACCCGATGTCGTAAGGCGAAAAGCTGTTGAAATCACCTTCATACAAAGTGTTGATGATTTGAACGGCTTCCTGAGAAGGGCCTCCGAACTTTTCAAATACCGTGTTAACCAGTTGCATCTTTTGTTTCTGAAGGATTTCTTGATCACTGGCCAGCATAAGCCATTTGACGTTATTGACCTCAATGGGCGGTTTGACAAGTTCTTCTTTGAATCTTTCAAGGCTAAAAATTGCATTAAACGCATTTGTAACGTCACACAATGGGATATCTTCACTCTCCTTTTCTAATAGCTCGTCAACATCTTGAACCAATGCTTGCATAGCCTTCTTGTCCAGGCTATTCAGACCGGCAACCATGGTCAGGTTCGGATCAGGTTCGTCATCCTGATCGTATATCAGCGGGATCTGATTCCCTTCGCGGGTAAGCAGAGTCGGGCTACCTTCTTTGATTGCCTGGTAATATTGGTAAAGGATTTCGATGCAGGGCTCCAGAAACTCTGCATCCTCCTCACCACTCTGAGGAACCCTGATAAAGAGTGTCGTTATATTGTTCGCCCGAAAGACACTCAACGCCTCAATAAGGTGGGCATGCAAATGTGCATGGGTGTCTTGGTGACGTTTAGCAAGGGTCAGTGCAGACTCCAGGCTAATGATCAGTTCTCCAAACGATATCAAATAGTCAAGTTCAATAGGTTTTATATCGCTGCTATGAAGCCCTCGGTACCTGATCAGAATCTGCCCGTCGTGATCGGGCATTCCAGAGAGCTCTTTGACTGTTGCAACAATGCTCTGGACATGCTCTTCTGTGGTTTGGCGTTCTTTGAAAAACTTGTGATGGAGAAAACCAGCACAGACCGCGTGAACCAGTTCGACCAAAAGGATTCTCCAGGGATCAGACCTCGCCTGTTCATCCTGGAAGGCCCTGGCAATCTCACCGATTATACTGAGCGTCTCCCGCTTTTCTATGCCGCCAAGCTGCTTAAAAAGCTCTTCGGCTTCCTTGTCCAGTATTGTCGAGCTATCGTCCATATCGTTCAACCCCTATCCTTTGAGTTGCGTTGAGACTCTACTCGCAATTTGCAAAAAAATCAACCCCTATATCGTTATTATGAAAGCCTGTTAGCTCTTACCGCTGCGCCTCGACCTGCGGGCATCCCTCTTCCAGGCAATCTCCTTCTTGAGCCCCTTTTGCTTGAGTCGCTGTCGCTGAAGATCCTCAGAGCGTTTCACATCCAAGGTAAAACTGCCCGGCATCGCTTTGGGTATTGCCGCCGACTCTTTTTTACGACCAAGGGCTTCCCTTTTTTTATCTTTTGCAAGGGGCGGTCCCGCAAAATAGCCGACAGGGACATGGTCGGTTATGTAGATGAACTCTCCGTATTTCGAAAACTTTATTCCTGCCTCAGAAGCTCTCCGTGCATGCACAGTCAGCAGCACGGGCGCAGGGTCTCTGCGCTTCCCCATGCGCTGTGCCATCTCCTCGGTTGTAGCCAAGACACCCGCGGATTGTCCTAACGGTGCGATACCTTGCTTGGAAACGACGGGATAGGCCCTACGACGCACGGAGTGATAAAGCAGCTTGGGGGGAACAGCCTCTACCTCAGGTCGGGGGGTCTTATTGCGACAAACAACTCTGATCTTCTCATTTTCCAGGACAAATGACTTTTCATGGGAGGACATAACCGTCTCATGGATGTGGGATTTTCGGACATGTCCCCATCCAGGTTCCTCCGAAATCGCCTTGAGCAGGTCTTTTAGGCGCACGCATCCCTGGTTATCCAGGACCAGTCCGAACTCGTCTGGGCGTCGCTCCAAGATGTAGGTCATCAATCTTTGAAGCTGGTTACGATGCTTTTCTCTTCCCATTATAGACGTCTTTATAGCCAAAATCCTACCGACTATCAATAGGGAAAGGTGGCTGTTATTGCGGCCCCGGTCAACACCGGGCGAGAAGTCGCTGGCAGGCCCTGTCAATCAGAGATATATATGAAGTGAAGCATCCCCCGCCCTTCCGGGCGGGCCTTGCGGGGAGCATGCCGGTCAAGGTGGACCACGATGTCGAAGATGCGCTCAGTTACGATGAAATCCGGATAGGGGCTTCGATAGGACTGACACGACTGGAAATCGAAAGTTCGAAGGGTATAACTTCAGAAGCAATAATGGTATTCTAAATCGCGGTCAAAACAGAGATTACAGATCCCGAATACACAGGAAAAATGCAGGGCCGCTCTCATCGAATGAGTGTCCTCCCAACCCCCGAAGGGCGGGCGTTATGCCTTACGGCAGCACTTTGTGCGGGAGGAGCGAGCCAGTCAAGAAAGCAAACTTAGGTATCCTAAAAAGAGCGTTTCCGATAGAACAGCAGGAGGATCAGCCGACATTTCGTCTACAAACACATCCAGCATGTTTTCGGCTATTCTATCATAATGTATTGTGTAATCTCCCCTTTGAATTTCTTCCCGAATGGCGCGAATCTTTTCCAATCTCATATCTGGTTCGGAGTCGATAACCGTTCTAGTCCCCTGGGTTTGTTTTAAAAGCTCATAAAGATTCACACTGGTGTTCCCCTTTGCCTCATTTGGCATATTGCTCGGCGCAAGACCTTTTGCGCTCTATTTCTTCCAAAGGCCCTGGGCCCTCTCATCTGCGAACTTAGTCATCGTGCCCGCCACCCCACAAGCCCTCATGAACTAACACCCTCACACCCCGTAATCAATGATTGTCCGTGTTCCCCTGTGTGTTTTCTTCGACGTGATCTTGTAGAAATCCTGAATCTTCGGAAGAAATGCTTTTTGTTACCTCCCCGTTTTCTTTATCCATGAGTTTGAAAAACACGGCGGAATTCTCTTTTTTCAATGCCTTGTCGCTTCTGGCACGGGCCTCTACTTGCCCGAATCGCTCCCGTTGCGCGTCACCACGCGGATTCTTGCGGATTATCCTATCAACAATGTCAGACGTTACCTTATCAATGACGGCCTTTCGCCTTGCCTGGGGGGAGATACTAATCGAGTCTGGGCCTTTTCGCTCCGCGTCACCCTTTGCATGCAGCCTTCGCCTGCCTTGCGTGAGCTGCCTGCTGTATGATCTCAGGACATTATGTATGTGATGGTCATTGATGGTCATGGAAACACATCCTCTCCTTTCCTTTCGGAATAATCTCTGAAAACTTTAGAAAAAAATCATCGTTTGCACTGAAAGAGCAAGAGCATTCCCTCTAGTGTTGTGTCCCAGGAGTTTGTTCCAAGAATATGGAATCGCCAAAAAGCCATTTTCCTTGCTCCGTGAGCATTTTTGGGACATCACTTCGCTCCTCTAAATCATGCACGCAGTGGTTCTGTTCAAGCCCTCAGGCGCAACCGGAGCGCTAAAACTCGGGCCTAAGGCCCTCAAACAGTTTATGATTCTTAACGCTCCACTCAGCTGAAGTCCGGCTCCGAAAAAGCTCAATGTCGCTCGGAAAAGACTTTCGGCTCCAGTATCAGTAATAGAACTTATTCCTGGGACACGACACTAGCTTGCCTTGTTGAACTGCAAAAACGAGCGCATTCCCTCTCCCGCGACTTGTCGGGACTGCGGCCTCCCTGGGAGTTCCCTGACGCTGAATGTAACAGGGATTGCTGCAGAGAGGTTCAATCACCAAGATGGCAAGTGACAAAATGTGCCGTGCGCTCGAGCAAGATGTCCCTTGATCACGTTACTCGGGGCATGTATCCACTTTTTATTACTACTTCCCTAACAGAAAGTGGGCCGGCTTTCCCCTACCAGAAACGCTCGCGTGACACATACGCGATCTTGTGGACAAGGTCAAGCAAGCCTATTGCCCGTCTATCTTTTTCCCTTGACACCAAGGGTCAAACATGGCATTTTGATATAGTAATTGCTGAGAAGAAGCCTATGAGCATCAGAAGACACAAACAGACGGGCAGATTTTTTTACTATTATTATTATTGGGACTATGGACGGGTCTGCCCATGGCTTGACAGAAGGATGTCTTAGGAGAGAAAAATCATAGTTACTTGAAGCCGGGGGCAGGCCAGACAGCCTGCCCCCGGCTTTTTTGCTTTTGATAACGGGCCGCGGCGGCAAAGATCACCGCGGCCCATTTCATTTCATGTGAAGCCTCCCCGCCCTTCCGGGCGGGGCTTGGGCGGAGCATGCCGGTCAAGGAGGTAGAGCCATGATTATTGTTATGAAAAAAAAGGCCGATGAACGGGAGCTCGAAAACGTCATCAAGTGGATAGAATCGGTGGGGTACAAAGCACATGTGTCAAAAGGTACAGAAAGGACCATTATCGGAGCCATTGGAGATGAGAGAGGAAAAGTCTTTTTGAGGGCTGTAGAAACCTGGCCGGGGGTTGATAAGGTCATGCCCATCTTGCAGCCTTACAAGCTTGCGAGCAGGGAGACCAAGGAGGGGAACACTGTAATCACAATCGGAGATGTAAAGATAGGTGGGCCAAAATTCGTGGTTATAGCAGGGCCATGCGCTGTGGAGAGCTCGGCGCAGCTCATGGAAGCCGCCTTTGCTGTAAAAAAAGGTGGCGCATCTATGCTAAGAGGAGGGGCCTTTAAACCAAGGACATCTCCATACAGTTTTCAGGGGCTGGGTGAAGAGGGTCTGAAAATCCTTGCCCAAGCCCGGGAAAAAACAGGTCTCCCTGTGGTTACAGAAGTCATGAGTGCCTCGGACATAGAACTGATTGAAAGCTATGCAGACGTGCTCCAGATAGGGGCCAGGAACGTCCAGAACTTTACACTCCTGAAAGCCGCGGGGCAGGCGAAAAAGCCCGTGCTTTTAAAGAGGGGGATGATGACCACACTTGAAGAGCTCCTCATGTCTGCGGAATACATATTGGCATCTGGCAACGATCAAGTCATACTCTGCGAGCGGGGCATTCGCACCTTTGAGACCTCTATGCGTAATACGCTTGATATCAGCGCGGTACCGGTTCTCAAGGAGAAGACCCACCTGCCGGTAGTTGTTGATCCTAGCCACGCCATTGGTCAGTGGAAGTTCGTACTCCCCCTAGCCAAGGCCGCTGTTGCAGTTGGGGCTGACGGCCTGCTAATAGAAGTTCATCCAGACCCCCAGAACGCTTTGTCAGATGGCCCCCAGTCACTGAAGCCCGAGAGGTTTTACCAGCTCATGGAAGAAATTGAATCGATTGCAAAGATTGTCAGAAAGGAGTATGCACAAACATATGGAGCACATTAGGGTGAAGCTGGAAAGGTCTCGCAGGGACTCCTATGAGATCTTCATTGGTGAAGACATCATAGACCGTGTGGGATCGATCACCAAGATGAAGAATCACGCAGATCGGTATGTGATCATCACAGACTCCCATGTGAACCCCCTATATGGTGACGTGGTGAAGGACAAGTTCGGGGAGACCTCTCGGCCCGTTGACATTATTGAGATACCCGCTGGCGAGGCTTCGAAGTCTCTCCATACTGTGCTTGATGTGGTTAGACAACTCGTCAGGCTGCGGGCCAGCCGAAAATCCCTACTGATTGCCCTGGGTGGCGGGGTTGTGGGTGATGTGGCCGGGTTCATCGCGTCCATATACATGAGGTCGATTCCTTATGTCCAGATTCCGACAACCCTTCTCGCTCAGGTGGACAGCAGCGTGGGTGGTAAGACCGGGGTCGATCTTCCGGAGGGGAAGAATCTTCTGGGAACATTCTATCAACCAAGTACCGTTTATATTGAGCTGTCGTTCTTAAGAACGCTTAGTGACAAGGATTTTGCCAATGGGTTGGCCGAGATAATCAAATACGGCATTATAGGCAATCACAATCTATTCGAATTCCTTGAACATGAGAGCGACGGAATCAAGCAGCGGAACCCGTCTCTCATGAAAAGCTTGGTCGCGCGTTCCTGCAAGATTAAGGCAAATATTGTAGAAATGGACGAAAAAGAACTCGGTTTGAGGCGTATCCTTAATTTTGGCCACACGCTAGGCCATGCACTAGAGGCGGCGTCAGGTTACGGGCTCTCCCATGGACAGGCTGTGTCCATAGGCATGGTGGGTGCGGCAAAGATTTCGCAGAAGCTGGATTACCTGGATGGGTCTGCCTGCACGAGGATCATTGAGCTCATCAGACAGTACAACCTTCCCATCGAGGTTCCAGCAGGGATGGAGACCGACCAAATCATGGCCTTCATGGCGAGTGACAAAAAGGCCGTTGCTGGTCAGGTGCACTTTGTGCTGGTCAAGGAAATAGGCGTTCCTTTTGTAACAGCCGACATTCCCTCGGATGTTGTTGTGAAAACCATTGAGGAACTTCAGGTATGAGTAAAGACACGTTAGACAAGCTGAGAGGCAAGATTGAAGGGCTGGATGTAACCCTTCTAAAGCTCTTGAATGAACGAGCAGCGGTCTCTGCCGACATCGGCAAGCTCAAGGTTGAAGACGGCCTGAGTGTTTATGACCATAGCCGGGAAGAGTCCATATTTAGATATCTGGCGCAGCACAATCAGGGGCCGCTCAGTATTTCGGACATTTACAGAATATTTTCTGCAATCATCTCGATTTCCAGAAAACTGCAGTCAAACGTGGGCGGGGATGGGTCTGAATCTCAGATAAAATCGGCCGTTGCGAGCGACACGCCTGTGCCGAGCGGGAACACCGCGCTCTACGGCATTCTGGGAAAGCCCGTAGCCCACAGCATGAGCCCCCTCATGCACAATGCGGCGTTCAGGTTCCTTGATATAGACGCCGTGTACCTACCCTTTGAGGTGGAAGATCTGCAAGGTGCCGTGGCTGGCATGAAGGCCCTCGGCGTGAGGGGGGCAAGCGTGACGCACCCGTTCAAGAGAGAGATCTTTGCACTTATCGATGAGGTTGATGATATAGCCGAAAAGATTGGGGCGGTCAATACATTGGTCTTTGAAGCAGACGCCATACGTGGGACCAACACGGACTGGTTGGGGGCTGTCAGGTGCCTCGAGGCCTTGCTTCCCATAGAAGGTCACACGTTCGTAGTGCTCGGTGCAGGGGGCGCGGCAAGGGCGGTGCTTTTTGGCGTAACCACCAAAGGGGGAGAAGCCATTGTCGTGAACAGGTCCGAGCAAAAGGGCCGTGCGTTGGCCGAGGAATTTGGTTGCACCTTTGTTCCCCTCGCTGAGATCGAAAGCGCTCGCGGCGACTGTCTGGTCAATACGACTCCCGTGGGGATGTTCCCCGAAGAAGACCACATGCCCGTGCCAAAACCTGTGCTGGGCGCATTCAAGGCGGTGGCCGATGTGATATATAATCCTCTTAAGACCATGCTCTTGAGTGAGGCAGAGGCAACCGGTTGCGAGGTGGCGAGCGGCTTTGAGATGTTTGTGTTTCAGGGGACTGAACAGTTCAAGATCTGGACGGGAAAAGAACCCCCCGTGGAGCTGATGAGAAACCTGGTCCTGGAGAGACTCACGACCGCATGAGGCAGATCAAGCCCATACGAGAAATCAATGCACGGATCAGCGTCCCCGGTTCGAAGAGTTATACCCAGAGGGCCCTAATCGCGTCTGCGCTTGCCACGGGCAGGTCTATCATTAAAGATCCCTTGATTTCGGAAGATACCGAGCATTTGGTCAAGGCTCTACGTTCCCTGGGGACCAATATCACCCGCGAACGTGCTGATCTTGTGGTTGACGGAACAGCCGGCAAACTGGTGACCCCGTCTTCATCCCTGTATCTCGGAAACAACGGGACCGGGCTCCGGTTTCTCGTCGGGACCGCATCTCTTGGGCACGGCACTTTTGTGCTCGATGGTAACAGCCGCATGCGCCAACGGCCCGTCCAGCCCCTTGTGGATGCCTTAAACAAGATGGGTGTTCAAGCCCTGTGCATCGAAGCAAATGGTTGCCCCCCCGTGCAAGTCCAGGCAACCGGGCTGCCGGGTGGCGCCACCCGGCTGACCACGGCGCTCAGCAGCCAGTATCTCTCGTCGCTCCTTTTGGCCGCGCCGTATGCTGAAAAAGATGTGGAGATCGAGATTTCCGGCCCCCTGCCCTCTTGGCCGTATGTAAGGCTCACGTTGGATGTCATGGCCCACTTTGGCGTAGAGGTCTCAGTCTCTGAAGAAAACCGTTTTCACGTGAAGGCCCCTCAGGCTTATCAGCCCGGAGAATTTGTGGTGGAAGGCGATGTCTCCAGTGCCACCTACTTCATGGCTGCTGCTGCAATCGTCGGCCGGACCATCAACATATCCAATATCAGCCTGGACTCCCAGCAGGGCGATTTGCGTATGCTGGAAATCCTGGAAGCCATGGGATGCAGGGTGTCCGCATCAAAAGGCGGGGTTCGCGTAACCGGACCGCTTTCCAACCATGAGGATCTTGCCTTTGATTTGAATGACGTGCCGGACATGGTTCCGGCACTCGCCGTGGTCTCTGCCTTCAGAAGGGGAAAGACCGTTCTGAAAAATATCGGTCATCTCCGGGTCAAGGAATCGGACAGGGTCGCTGCCCTGACCGGCGAGCTCAGAAAGATCGGTGCAAAGGTGGAAGAAGGCGCAGACGCCATGACCGTTCAGGGAATCGCGGACCGTGGGGCTGACATAGAGTGCTACAACGACCACCGGATCGCGATGAGTTTTGCCATAGCAGGCTTGGCCGTAGACGGGGTTTTCATCAAAGACCCGGACTGCGTAAAGAAATCGTTCCCGGATTTTTGGAAAAAGCTGGAGTCTCTGGGTTAAATGGTAAATTCGTCCAGTGGTTGCGTGGTCGACCGGTCAACGACGCAACCACTTAACGACGCAACGATGCTATGAATATTGTCCTCATTGGATACCGGTGTACCGGCAAGACGTCTGTGGGCCTGGCCCTTTCCAAAAGGCTGGGGAAGGCCTTTGTCGACGCGGACGACTTCATCGAAGAGAGGGTCAAAAGGTCCATTAGCGATATGGTGGCCGCAGAGGGTTGGGACTATTTCCGGGCCAAGGAAAAAGAGGCCATCCGCGAGCTGTCGTCTTCGTACAACCACATCATCGCGCCGGGCGGCGGTGCAGTCCTGGACGCTGAAAATGTCGAAAATCTAAAAAGAAATGGCGTTATCGTGTTACTGGAGGCAACCGCCGAGACCATCCTGGAACGTATGCGTTCCGACGAAAAGACCGAACAGCAGAGACCGAGCCTCACGGGAAAAGGCCTGTACGAGGAGATAGAGGAGGTTCTGGAATACAGAAAACCCTTCTATAGAACGGCCATGAATTTCTCTGTGGATACGACATCCAAAAGCATTGATCAGATCCTGGATGAGATCGTCCAGAAACTAGAAGAGTATGGGGGCCCGTAACACTTTTTTGCCACAGACACACACAGACTTTTTTCCCAGACATTCATGGCGGAGTTGCAACCCAAAAAACCTTTTTCGCGACAGCGAAGCGAGGTTTTGTTCGGTCAAGTCGACCGAACAAAAAGTCTGCGGCCGTCCGCGGCCCATTCTTCCCTTTGAACGGTTACGGAGGTAAAATGGCTGGCAACTTATTTGGACAGGTTTTCAGGGTTACCACCTGGGGCGAGTCCCACGGCAAGGCCTTGGGGGCGGTTGTGGACGGGTGTCCGCCCGGGCTGCCCCTGAGCGAGTCTGACATCCAGCAGGACCTTGACAGAAGGCGGCCCCGGAGCGCGCCCACGAGTACGCCCCGGAGGGAGCCGGATCACGTGCAGCTCCTTTCCGGCACCTTTGAAGGCATGACCACGGGGACCCCCATCTCACTCCTTATCTACAACAAGGATGTGGAGAGTGAAGCCTACGACTCCGTCAAGGACGTCTTCAGGCCGGGGCACGGGGACTTCACGTATCAGAAGAAATACGGCATACGCGACTACCGGGGTGGCGGCAGGGCCTCGGGCCGCGAGACTGCGGCCAGGGTTGCAGCAGGCGCCGTTGCCAGGAAGGTGCTGGATCAAGAAAAGATCCAGGTCAGGGCCTACACCCTGGAACTCGCCGGGATCAGGGCGGAACAGGTGGACGTGAACGTCATAGACCGGAATCCGTTCTTTGCCCCGGACCTCGATGCCGCAAATAAAATGCACGAAAGGGTCACGGAGATCAAGAAGGCCGGCGATTCAGCCGGAGGCATCGTAGAAGTCCGGGTTCAGGGCTGCCCGGCCGGACTGGGAGAGCCTGTTTTTGACAAACTCGATGCAGAGCTTGCAAGGGCGGTGATGAGTATCGGCGCGGTAAAGGCCGTGGAAATTGGTGTGGGCCTGGCAGCTGCCCGGCTCCTCGGCTCTGAATGCAACGACGAGATCACGCCCGAGGGGTTTGCGACAAACCGCTCCGGCGGCATCCTGGCCGGCATCTCAAATGGCGACGAGATTGTGGTGAGGGCGGCCATAAAGCCCATCTCCTCCATTGAAAAGGAGCAGCGCACGGTAGACCTAAACATGCAACCGACAGCGATCTCGGTCAAGGGAAGACACGACGTCTCCGCCGTGCCCAGGATTGTCCCGGTTTGCGAGGCCATGGTGCGGCTGGTCATCGCGGACCACGTGTTGAGGCAAAGAACCATCAGATGAAAACAATAGCTTGACCCAGACCGCGCCCGTCTTGCTCCCCGCGAGCATGGCCCCGCCCTGGCAAAATCCCCCGGAAAGAAAAAGCCCGACTCCCACATGCGACGGGGAATCGGGCTGGTCTGATGGTTTTGCGTTGGCCGGGCCGGCGGGAGGCCTGTCAGCGGTTTGGAGCGCCCTGCTCCCGAAAACTTTCGAAGTTAATTATAAAACAGGGCACGTCCCTGAACGTTCGTTCTCCTCCACCAGGGGGTCAATGTCGCCCGACTGCACGAAGTCTATCACCTCGTCCACCGTATACCGATAGTAGATATTTTCGGTGGCTGCATTCAGAAGGGCGGCAGTCCCGCGGCGGGCCAGCTTACTCCGCTTTCCCTTGGCCTTTATCGCCTCGCCGAGGGTGATATCGGGAGTGAACCAGCCGGTTCCGAAAATGGTGTCGAAATCGTCACTAGTCGAGTACCCCGTTAACTGAAACCAAAACTCTGTGTTGCTCCCCCAGAAGCCGAGGGTGCAGCCCTCGAAAGGCTGTTCCGTAAACAGGGCCACCCGCGCCTCGTCGTCGTCGAACGCATCTGGGCCCTCGGGCGGGGTGCCGGTGACAATCGCCATGTTGGTGAACCCCGCATTCACGGGGTCGACCGTGCAGTCATATATGAAAGTGGCGCCAGCCGACAGATTGCCGATGTCCTTATCACACACGGTACCTATGTCATCATCGACCGTGACGCCGGTAAGGTCCACGTTGCCGGTGTTTTTCACGATGATCGTGAAGGTGACGGCGCCGCCGCTTTCCACCACCTGCGACTCGGGCTTCTTCAGGATTTCGATGCCGTAGACATCCACCCGGGCCGAGTCGTCGTCGCAGCTCTTATTCCCTATCGCGTCCTCCCCACAAGCCGTGGCCGTGTTGGTGGTCGGCTCGGTGATGGTTGTCGAGACCTCGCAGTTGTAGCTGTCACCAGCATCTCCCGCAGGCTCCAGGGTCACAGGTCCTTCTAGCGAGCAGGTGCCCAGACCGTCCAGATCGCCCAATGGATCGTCCTCCAGGTCGGTGAGGGTGATCTGCTCCCCCGACAGGTTGGTGATCGTGTAGGTGTAGGTCACTTCTTTGCCCGTATCTGCGGGAACCAGGGCCGGATCCACGGTCTTGTCCAGCTGAATCTTCGCGGCACCCGGGGCCAGGCAGGCCGCCCCGTCGTTGCGTACGCTGGCGGGTCCTGATTGGCTGGAGACCCTAGAGTTAGTCGGGTCAGGCCCCAGATTGATCTTATAGATTGTGCCCGAATTCTGGAACACGAAGAGTTCCCCGGCGGCGTTGAACCAGGCGGCACCATATCCATCAGTACCTATGCCACTGATATTCGGCAGAGGGTTGGTGATTGCATGCTCCGTTCGCAAGGCATTGATACCGAAGGGGTTCAGGATGGCGATCTTGCCATTCCGGGGAGCGCCGTAAAGGAGCCCGTTGGTCGGATGAACGGCCCAATCCAAGACGACGTTTGGACCTCCAGTTCCCGCTGGCGGACCGTCGTACTCCTTAAAGGTAAAGCTCATGGTCGCCAGATCGATGATGTGGAGTCTATCACCATTATTTGTGGCGCCCCCGTTCTGTTGCACGTACATGGTGCTGCCATCGGGCGTCACGTCTCCGCAGTTGAACCCAATGGTCGGCCAGGAGTCAGCCCCGGTCGGAATGACTGGGCTGGAGACGGCGCCGTTGCTGTCGATGGTTACTATTCCCTCGTTCGACCAGCCAGAATTTGTGTTTACGTCAAAATCACCCTGGATTCCGTAGAGGAGTCTGTTCGTGCTCCGGAAACCGATGGCGTTGATTTCGTCGATGCCTTTTGGCGAGTTTGGGATAGGCGTAAAGGTGAACGGTGTGACCGACTGGTTGACCACGCTCACCTCCGAGTCAGGGAGGGAATGCGCCCGCTTTTGCGGTTCAGGGTGCAGGATAGTGATCCGTCACGCCCGGTTCAGAGCATAGATATGACAATGGCTGATCAGCCGCTGACTTGGCGACGATAATGCCAATCGCTTATCCGCCAGTAAAAGCTTGAGATTGCGGACTTAACATGGTCCCAAATCACGAGAATTACGATCACAACGATTCTCATATAGGCGCTCCCATGCGCACAACATCGTCCATGGCAGCTTTCGTGGCGCACCTGTTGCACTGAAACTTAACAAAGTACTGGACACCGCTTGCACAGGGATTCCCCGACGGATACCAGCTGATGGATTTACAGCGGAGACAGATGTGCAGGTTGTTCGACTCGGCTCTTTCTTGGCAAAATACACAAGCCCTGAAAGTCAGCTTTTTGCCGATTTCCGGAACTTCTATGCCAAATTCCTTGGTGTTTTCCTCACTCATCACCTCCCCGCAGAGAGAACATACTAGAGGATTCATCGTCTTTGCTCCTTCCGAGAATTTTCTGGACTGGACCGAAACTGCTCCTCTATGCGCTGAGCGCAGGCAGCTCGTTCCCTCTCTGGCACATGTATGTTTATCGTATCTGTTTCCAAGTCCACCTCTACGGTTCCACCATATTTCTCCACAATGGACCGGATGAGGTACAGGGCTGTCGCCTGGCGTTGGGCCTTCTGGGCTCTTGACAGTTGTCGACACATGCCGATATTCCGGCGTCCGGGTAGTTCGATCTCGGCTCTTGTCATAGGTACAGTATAGGAATATTGGGCGGATAATTTTATCAGGAGAAGCCCCTATTCTACTCAGGGGAAATACGTATTTTTTGGCAGGAACCTACGATTTTGGCGCACTGGAATGGCCGGCGGACATGTTCTTTCATCTCAAGAACAGGGGGAGATTAAGCGTTGGGGTATTGTTCGTGCAGCCCACCCTTTTTATCTGAACCCCGGATTGCCGAGGTCTTAGTAAACCCACCTATTAATTCCCAGACGATACCGGCCACGGAGGGAAACAACACCTCTCGGAAACGAGAGATAACACCCCTGAGTTTTTTTGCTTGACACGTACTTTATGTCGTGGTTATGTGCGGCATAAGACACCATATATGGTTCGAACACCAAAACGAATTCTCTCCCCCGCGAGCTGCGGGGTATGACGTCTGCTTCACTGCGTCATGTGGATAGCAGGAAAAAGATCAAATCTTTTTGCCGCTGCAGCCAGCGGGGTATTCAAATCGTGAGAGCAACATAAAAGGACTTTCCAGTTTGTCCCCACTAGTTCTGATTTATCCGCAAGTAGAGTTTTTGTCTTCAACGCCATAAATCCGAGGAGGAATTTGCGTGATGACCAAAAGAAAAGATGCTGTTGAGCGAAGGAAGCATAGGCGGTTCCAAATCCCATCAGGTGCATTTGTGGAGCTCTGTCCGCGTGGTGCAATAGTGGGTAAGGTTGTAGACATTAGTTTGGGTGGGCTTGCGTTTGGCTATATTGACGGCCAAAAGCCGTTCAGGAGATCATCTGAATTACATATGTTCTGTCTGGAAGAGGGTTTGTGTTTGCGAGACGTTCGGTTTAAGACTGTTTGGGATTTTGAAATACCCAATGAAGTTCCCGTCAATTCGGAAGCCATGAGGCAAAGTGGTGTGCGATTTAAGAAGCTGGGGCGTGACCAGAGATCTCAGCTCAAATATTTCATCGAGAAGTACAGCATGGGCGAGGGACAGTTTTAATAGCTGAGTCTGTGTTCGATCGCCAAACAGAGGAGGCGGGGCCAAAAACGGCTTCGCTTTTTTTGTTTGAATTGGCAGTATATGGTCCACGAGACTCCCGGTGAAAAACCGCCGATCTGCGCGAGTTGTCTGTGACTCAGACGACATAAGAAGACTTTCGATACGGGGTACGCATGGAACGGGGAATCTCAGTCACGTTTCGACCGCCACGCTCCTTACGGACATCCAAACTTAAACAATGGGACTTCGTGCTTCTTTGTTTTGCGGCTTGCAGCCGCTCAAAAGAACCACGTGCTGCGCAGATGGTTCTTCAGGCGCTGGCTAACCCCGCACAGTCCAGATGAATCGGGACGGGGAATGTTCCCGCTTTTGCTTTTCCGTGTTGATAAATGGCTGAAAGACCGCTTGCCAGAATCAGAGAATTTAAGATAGAAGATATTGATAAGATAATTGATATTGAGCAACAGGCATTTCCGAAGACATCCTACTCAAAAGAAGTTTTTGTAAACTATGCGAAAAATTCCCCGCATACCTTTCTTGTCGTAGAAATCGGTGGAAGTGTCGTGGGGTACATCATCTTTGACATGAAGGGGCATATCCATTCCACTGCTGTCCAACCCACATACAGAAGAAAGGGCTTGGGGAAGATGTTGTTCATGCATGCCTTAAGGTATGCTAAGACGAGATTATGGCTCGAGGTGAGATCAAAGAACAGCCCTGCGATAGAATTTTACAAAAGATTGGGGATGAGAATAGTCGGAAGAATTCCAAACTACTATGAAACCGATGATGCCCTAGTTATGGTCTTGAGTCAGAAAGAAAATGGTTTAAACCTGGACAGTTAAGTGAAGCTCCCCGCCGCAAGCGGCGGGGTATCAAAGCTGATTTATTTCTATATCTTTACCCAGATTTCGAAATCACGCCGTGAAGCCTTTTGCAGCTTTTGCTCATCGTTTCTTAGCGAAGCGGAACGTAAAATTGCAAATTGTTTGAGGGCGGTAGCCCGAGTTTTTGCAATTTAGTGCAGCGAGCTTAGAAACGATCAAAAGATGCAAGCCAGCAAATGCGTAATTGTGAAATCGTAATTGACTGCAAATCTCATTGCACAGTATTTTACCCCGCCGCAAGCGGACGGGGTACGGAAAACTTAATAAAAGTGATGTGATGCCCTCAAATCATGATGGTGTCAAATTGCTCCACTGAGATGCACTGAAGGAGACGATCGCGTTGGTTTCTCTAGACGACATCCAGAAAGCGAACAGAATCCTTGACGGAAAAATTTTGCGCACGCCTCTGGTGTACAGTCCGTATTTTAGTGAACAGATCGAAGGGGCGGTTTATCTCAAGCTCGAAAACCTCCAAAAAACGGGGTCTTTCAAGCTGAGAGGTGCCACGCATAAAATACAAACCCACTTGAATTCGATTGGTCCGCAAGGTGTTGTGGCAGCCTCTGCCGGAAACCATGCTCAGGGAGTGGCGCTTGCCGCCCGCGAAGCCGGGATTCGGGCAACCATTGTCATGCCAGAATGGGCCTCCATCACCAAACAAGAAGCAACTCGGGGATATGGAGGTCAACTCCTATTAAAGGGCCAAAGCCTGGCCGAGAGCATTCGAGAGGCCGAGAAATTGGTTCAGACCGGAATGACCCTGATTCATCCCTTTGATGATCCCGAAGTCATTGCAGGACAAGGCACTATTGGTCTGGAAGTTTTGAGTGAATTGCCGGATCCGGACTTCTTGCTAGTGCCTGTTGGTGGAGGAGGTTTGATTGGAGGAATCGCAACAGCCTTAAAGAGCATGAGGCCTCAAACACGAATCATTGGCGTTCAGGCTGAGGCCTGTCCATCGGCATATCAGTCTCGCAAGTTGGGAAGGGTCGTTCATGTTGAGGCACGACGGACCGTTGCTGATGGAATTGCAGTGAAACAGCCCGGCGACTTGACCTTCCAGATTATTCAAGAAAAAGTTGATGAGATTGTTCTGGTGGAAGAAGAGCAGATCGCATATGCAGTTCTAACCCTCCTCGAACGAAAGAACATCTTGGCAGAAGGTGCCGGCGCTGTCCCCGTGGGCGCCCTCCTTGACTCATCAGTGCCGATTCCCAAAGGGAGTAAGGTCGTCTTGGTGATTAGCGGAGGCAATGTGGACACGCCACTGCTGGATCGCATTTTAAGACAAGGCCTCATGCGCAATGGACGCATGATGCGGTTTGGCGTCATTCTGGATGATGTTCCAGGATCCCTTGCCCAACTTTTGACGTTAGTAGCCCGATTGCAAGCCAATGTGCTCCAAGTGTATCACCATCGCAGCGAGGTCAACCTTCCGATTTCCAAGAGTCGGGTGGAACTCGATCTGGAAACGAGAGGCTGGGATCACCTGAATGAGATTGCCGATGGGCTCCGAGAGGCCGGGTATGCTATTGAGTTAATACATGGTTGACGGATGCCATCTTCGTTGTCGAACAGCCAAGGCGATACGGGACATCTTCAGTAGGCGGCAGGGATGGTTTGAAGGTCCACGACAATCATCCAACAACAGGAGACGCGGTGCCATGCAGGTTAAGATCGGTTCGTCCGTCCTGGAGTTGATACAGGGGGACATCACACAGCAGGATACCCAGGCGATCGTCAATGCGGCCAATCGGACCCTTCTCGGGGGAGGGGGCGTGGATGGTGCCATCCACCGCGCAGCCGGCCCGGAGCTTTTGGCCGAATGCCGAACTCTTGGGGGATGTGACACCGGGGATGCGGTCATTACCCGAGGTTATAAGCTCAAGGCCAGCTACGTCATCCATACGGTAGGACCGGTCTATAGAGCCCCAGGTCCGTCCACGGAGCGCTTGCTCGAAAGCGCCTATCGAAGGAGCCTGGATGTCGCACGGGCCAAAGGAATCCGCTCGGTGGCCTTTCCCTCCATCAGCACCGGGGCTTACGGATATCCCATGGAAGAAGCAGCTCCCGTGGCGTTGCGTACCGTGATCGGATTTGTTCGAACGTATCCTGAAGTCGCGCTGGTTCGCTTCGTCCTTCGCAGTTCGAGAGCCTTTGAAACCTTCAAGAAGGCCCTTGGACAACTCGCGTCGTAAGGGCCATGATGCATGGTTACTTGGGGCTTGGACAAGATTCGAGAACGAAGGGATGGAAGGCGCGCCAGACTGCGCTCTCCCGTTTTGGACTTCATAAAGGACAGGAGGGACAGACATGGAATCCAAATGCGGTGCTTGTGGGGCTGACATCACCAGTGACGAGACCCAGTGTCCAAACTGTGGGCACATCAATAAGCACCCAAATCCCAGTGAGTGGATACAGACAAGGCGGAAATTTCTTGAAGCCTTAAAGGGCTATGTTCCTCAGTGCCCCAACTGTGGGGCGTTCATATTGACTGAGGACGAGTGTGATATGTTTGATGAGGAAGGTATCAGCGGCGAAGGTGATCTGCAGCTCAAGCCATTGGCTATTCGGTCAGTCAAGAGGCCGGACAGGTGTCTCTATTGCGAAGACACGTAGCGTGTCGAAACGTTCAGTTGATCCAGGTCATTGAGCATGATCTGTGGCAATGGGAGCAGGGAGATTCTCTTCACAAAGCATAAAGCAACAGGCTCCGCAGCCCCCCTAATGACTCTTTCGCGCGCCAGAATTCACTTTTTGAACTGCAGGGGGGTATCTCAAGAGAAAATAGATCAAAAAGGAGAGTCATCGCGGTTCGGATGCATCCCTTAGAAAACGACCCGATTCGTATCACATTCGACGGGACAATGTCTTTCCGGTCCCGGCCAAGCGTGAAAACGCTCTTTTCTCCACAGTGTAAACCTGCTCCCAATCCTGGTTTAGCAGTGATATCTTGTATGAAGGTCAAAGATTAGTAACCCAAGTTTCGCACCCCTTTCAACTAGTTGGACTGATGCCAAAAAGTTACAAATCTCCTCTTCAATACGCGATAATGATGACTGGCGGCTTTTACACTAACCGGAGCTTGGCAGGTAAGGAAATTCGCTTCACTGCGGCCTCCAATGCCTTTAGTAGCCTTGCATATGTTGTCACTGGAAATGGCTGTAGGCCTTCGTTCAGCGAAATTCCTTACCTACCTACGATTCTGTTTTGGAAGAAAATCCCCAGCATACGCATTACAGGCTTCATTCAGGGGTGCGAAACTTGAATTAGTAAGTTAGTGCCCATCCATCAAATAACGTGACAAGTGTTGGGTGCAGCGTAAGTTTCCAATTCATAAATGTGAAGTTTTTTTGATGAGCAAGGCCGCGGAGAACGCCGCTCATCGGGCGTGAAGCCTTGCTCCGCAACAAAAGTGCCACTTATGGATGGAAAATAGTTATATCTATGAACACTTACTTGGTCATCATTCTCTTTATTATTGTTGGGGATTATCTATTAGACGTCGTAGTCGAGACGGTCAATATAAGGCACGCAAAGACCGATTTGCCTGAAGAATATCAAGGCTACTACGACGCTGAGCGATACAAAACGGCGCAAAACTATCTCATGGAAAATACGCGCTTTGAATTAATCACCCATACAATCATGACACCGATGATGGTAGGCTTCATTCTGATCGGGGGGTTCAATTTCGTCGATCAGCTTGCGAGAAGTTTTGGCCTTGGTCCCATCCCCACCGGCCTTATTTTTGCTGGGATTCTATTGCTCGCCTCCCAAATGATTTCGATTCCCTTTTCCATTTACAGCACCTTCGTCATTGAAGCAAAGTACGGCTTCAATCGAACGACCGCAAAAACGTTCATTCTAGACATACTGAAAGGCTGGCTGCTGGCCGCTGTAATTGGCGGGCCTCTCTTTTCCGTCGTTCTGTGGCTTTTTGAAAAGGCTGGATCGTGGGCCTGGGCCTACTGCTGGGTTGTGGTGGTCCTTTTTCAAATAGTCCTCATCTTTCTTGCTCCGGTCGTCATAATGCCGTTGTTCAACAAGTTCTATCCCCTGGAACACGGAGAACTCAAGACCGCCATCGAAGATTATGCCAAATCGCAAAAGTTCAAGATGAGGGGCGTTTTCAAAATGGATGCCTCCAAACGCTCCACCAAGTCAAATGCCTTCTTCACAGGCTTTGGAAGATTCCGAAGGATCGTGCTATTTGACACGCTGGCAGAGAGGCACAATGTCGATGAGCTTGTTTCTGTTCTCGCCCATGAAATGGGACATTACAAGAAAAGACACATCCTCAAATCGATACTCATTTTAGTCATGACTACCGGCCTCATCTTCTTTGTACTTTCCTTGTTCATCAATAACGAGGGGCTGTTTTCAGCCTTCAAAATGGAAAATACTTCAATATACGCCAGTCTATTCTTCTTTGCGTTCCTCTATGCGCCAATCAATACGGTTGTCTCGATCTTCAGTAACACCCTCTCCCGAAAATATGAATATGAAGCCGATGCCTATGCAGTTTCGACATATGGAAAACCAGAATCAATGATTTCAGCGTTGAAAAAGCTGACCGTGGATAATCTCTCAAATCTAACACCGCACCCGCTTAAAGTATTCTTAAGCTACAGCCATCCACCGGTTTTGAAAAGAATTGAGGCTATTCGAAGAATAGGTTGACGACCAACACTCCGATTGGGAAGTACGGCGGGTGATCTTGCAAAGCAAACCATCGAGAGGTGTTAGACTGATTGTCAAAAATATGTTCCGTTTGCTCGCAAGTCGTTG